>URUZ01000092.1 GCA_900551225.1 uncultured Clostridium sp. | reverse complement strand
CGTAAGAAAGATTCTAAGGTGCCTCAGAGTCATAATCAGCCGCCCTCCACATTCATATTGTTTTCGTTATACATATTATATAATTATACTATTTTACATATGGATCTACAAGGCTTATAGTAAATGAAGCAAAACAGAAAGGCAGGGATGTGAAATGTCCGCTACTGACCAACTCCCATTAAAAAAAGCCCTCCGCCCCGAAAGCCGGAAAGCAATATTATGTAAACTTTTTATCTCCAACCTGTATCTCAGCGCCTTCACCTTCGGCGGAGGCTATGTGATCGTCACCCTCATGAAGAAGAAATACGTGGACCAGTACCACTGGATCGACGACCAGGAGATGCTGGACCTGGTGGCCATCGCCCAGTCCTGTCCAGGGCCAATCGCCGTCAACGGCGCCATTGTGGTGGGCTACCAGCTGGCCAGAATACCTGGACTCTTAACCTCTGTGATCGCCACAGTGATTCCGCCCTTTGTCATCCTGTCCCTGATCTCCCTGTGCTACACGGCATTTCGCAGCAACGTTTACATCGGGTGGATGTTAAACGGCATGCAGTCAGGCGTGGCCGCGGTGATCGCCCAGGTGGTGCTGGAGATGACACAGGGGCTGGTAAAGGGCCGCCAGTGGCTGTCCATGGTGATTCTGGCCATTGCATTCGTGGCCAGCTATGTGTACAAGGTCAACGCCGCCCTGATCATCCTGGCCTGCGCGCTGCTGGGACTGGTGATCCGGCCCCGGAAGAAAATGTCCGAATAATTCCATCATTTGACCATCATTTGACCATCATTTGAAAGGGGGCATTTACCATGTCCATTTATATTCAGCTCTTTTTGAGTTTCTTGCAGATCGGCGCTTTAAGTTTCGGAGGGGGCTATGCGGCCATGCCCCTCATTCAGCAGCAGGTCGTCACCCTTCACGCCTGGCTGACGCCCGGCGAGTTCACGGACCTGATCACCATCTCCCAGATGACTCCCGGTCCCATAGCCATCAACTCCGCCACCTTTGTGGGTACCCGCATCGCAGGGTTCTGGGGCGCTATGGCGGCCACCCTGGGCTGTATCCTGCCCTCCTGCCTGCTGGTGTCCCTGCTGGCCTGGGCTTACCTGCGCTACCGCAACCTGTCCCTGATCCAGCAGATCCTCACCTCCCTGCGCCCTGCGGTGATCGCCATGATCGCCTCCGCCGGGGTCAGCATCCTGGTGACCGCCCTGTGGCCCCAGGCCTCCCTGGCTGTTATCGGGGAGGCGCTGCGCTCCGTGAATCTCAGGGCCTTCCTCATATTCCTGGGGGCCATGGTGCTGCTGATCCGCTTCAAGCGGAACCCCATCCAGGTGATGCTGCTGTCCGGTGTGGCGGAGGTGGCATGCCAGCTAGTGATGAGAGCGGCGGGGTGAGGGGTTGGGGCCGCTCGTCCGGCACCGGTACGGCTTGACCGGCACCAGCACGGCTTGACCGGCACCGGCACGGCTTGACCGGCACCAGCACGGCTTGACCGGCACTGGTATGGCTTGCCCGCTTCCGGCCAGCCCCTACACCTCCCGCCCATGCTGCTTCAGCCATTCCCTGCGCTGCCTGTAATCCGGCAGCACCTTCTCCACTTCTTTCCAGAATCTAGGAGAATGGTTCATTTCCTTCCGGTGAGCCAGCTCATGTACCACCACATAGTCCAGCACCTCCGGGGGCATCAGCACCAGCTTCCAGTGGAAGTTCAGATTCCCCCGGGCGCTGCAGCTGCCCCACCTGGTTTTAGCCGCCCTGATGGCGATGCGCTCATAGCCCACTCCCATCTGAGCAGCATACCAGGCGGCCCGCTCTGTGATCCGTCTCCTGGCCAGCTCTCGGTACTGCCGCTCCAAGGCCGGGTTCTCCTCGTAATCCGCCGGCGGCCGGGACTCCCTGGTCTGCCTGCGTTTCTCCATCAGGAACCATTTCTCCACGATCCACTCCCTGCGCTCCCCCACGAAAGCCATCAGCGGCTTGTCCGCCGTGCGCCTGGGCACCCGGGCCACCACAGTGCCGTCGGTCTGCACCTCCAGGCCCATGGTTTTGCGCTGGGAATATACCACCTGGACCGGGATGGTCCCCTCTCCCTCTCTGTTTCTCCAACTGACATCTATCTGACTGACCATCTCTGCTCTCTGTCCTTTCCCGGTATGCTGCATTTTCAAACTGACGGTCCCTATTATAACTGAATGGCGGAAATAAAACCATATATTTTATATCATCCGGCCGCTCCGGATGCCAAAATGTGTGGATAATCAGGATGTAATCCGCCGCTGTGAACTCTCTGCGGGTGTGCGTCCCGACATGGCGCGCCACGGCCGCCTGCCCTCCGGCCTCCTCCCGCGCATCTTCCTCCCCAAAAACGGATCGATCATTATTGTTTTACCGCCTGGGGCAGCACGGAGCCTCCGTGGGGCATAAAGAGGATGGTGCTGTCCTGGCCCAGGTCAGCAAATGCCTGCTTCAGCGCCTCGTCCACAGAGCCAAACGGCTCCAGGAAAATGCTTCTTACAAAATCGTCTTTCAGATCGGAAACCAGAAACACCCTGCACCGCTTCAACACCATACCAATGGCAGCCGCCTTATGGCCTCCCAGCTGGAAATCCCGCTCAATTCTCTCTACCATAAACTCCGGCGACGGGGAGTGAAGCATCCAGTCCTCAAATACAGATTCCCCCAGACCTTCTGCACAGGAGGCCGCCAGAATGATGATCCCCTTATCCCTCACCGCGTGTTTTGCGTTATCCAGCGCTTTCTGTGCCTGGTACAGATTGATGTCCTTAGGAAATCCCCCCGGCGATACTACCACAATGTCCGCTCTGCGCGGAATCCTGATTTTATATAGCCGGTCCAGAAAATCACAGCCCTCCTGGTGGGCCCTGCGCATGTCCCCGGCCACTGCCTTTACGATCTGCTTCTCCTCATCCAGCACCACGTTCAGGATAAAGTCCACACCCACCATGGCGGCGGCTTCCTCAATGTCCTGGCGCAGCGGATTCTTTAACAGATTTCCCGCTTTTGCCTCCTCCATCACCATTTTGCTGTGATTTTTCTGAATGGCAGCCCTGGTGGATACTCCGGGCATAACTGCCTTGGCCCCGCCGCTGTACCCGGCGAAATAGTGGTACTCTATGTTGCCCACGCAGATCCTGCGGTCCGCCGCCGCCACCAGCGGATCTATATCCACCGGCGTTCCCGCCGTTGTCACACCTATGTGCACAAAGCCATCCTTGGCCGAATCCACACAGCGGACCCTCTGATAAACCGAATCCCCCACCAGACTGCGTTTCTCATCCTCTGTCTGTACCCGGTGGCTGCCAAGGGCAAATACAACGGTGATCTGCCGGTCCTCCACTCCTGCCGCCCACAGTTCTTCCAGAATCTGGGGAATGATCAGATGGGACGGACATGGTCTGGTGATGTCGCTGGTGATAATTGCCACTGACTCCCCCGGATGGACAACCTCCCGAAGCCGCGCTGTGCCTATGGGATGTTCCAGGGCCTTCCTCACTGCATCCGACCCAGTCTCAGCGGCCTGCATTTTATTCTGCGTCACCTCGCCCAACAGATTCTGTTCCGGCATATCGAATGACCTTGATCCCTTTCCATAACCGTAAGTAAAGTTCATGTCTTCTCCTCCCCAGTATAAATATTCCTGCAATCATGGGCGCCATGCCAATCCTCACCAGACGTTTCCGACCGGATACCTCTTTAACCACATTTTTTGCATTCTCACACTGCTGCAGAAGCTTGCAGGACAGGCTGTAGAACACCTCCCCCTCCTCTGCTGCCGTAAGCCTGCGGTTCTGACGGATAAACAGGCGCGTCATTTTCATCTATTTTACCACGCGTCCCGCCATTTCACCAGTTCTATTGCAGTGAGTCCCGTATAAAACGGCTGATCAGTTCCACCGCCATAGTTAAGTTTTGCCCCCAACCTGTTAACGCACCGGGACGCAATCCCGGCGGGTACAAAAAACCGCTTCCGGCCCGGTCACTCAATACCCGTTGCCAAAAGCGGTCTTATTAACAGATTACAGCACATCCGAAAAATGGGGGCGCAGCCGTTTAAACATGCGCAGGCCCACAAGCATCACCACAACCGTCACGCCCCAGAAATAGAGCGTCATGGTGGGACGCTCCCAGAACCAGTTGCCTGTCAGCATACTGTCCCTGTACCCCGCCACAATGTAGTAGAAAGGGTTCAGCTTCAGGATAATCCCAATCACCGGGCTTCTGTCGGTAAAAATGGTCTCATCGTACATAATGGGCGTCATCCAGATTCCGAACTGGAGGCAGATTCCCACAATATTGGACATGTCCTTGAAAAATACATTGACCGCACTGGTGAAAAATCCGAAAGCCAGGGCCAGCATGGCCGCTGCAAAGGTATAGTAAAAGATCTGAATCCAGGTGGCGAACACCGGCTGACGGTAGGCCACGTACAGGGCCAGCATGATCAGCAGGAAGAAGCAGTGGACCATCAGGCAGGACATCAGCTTGATGATAGGCAGCATCTCCACCTTGAACACCACCTTTTTCACCAGGTAGCTGTACTCCTGGAGACAGCCGGTGATGCTGTTGAGGGCCTCACTGTAGAAGAACCAGGGCACCAGGCCAGGCACCAGCCAGACCACGTAAACCGTGTTGGTGATGGGCGGCACGGTCCTCATCCCGTATTCACCGAAGATGAACCAGTAGATCAGCACTGTCACCAGGGGCTGCAGGAACATCCACACGATCCCAAAGTAGGAGCCGACAAACCGCTTGCGGAAGTCAGCCAGAGCCAGATCTGCAATCATTTTCCTTTTTTTTACAATCTCTGTTACGAGAGATATCACATAACTCATAGGCGTTTCGTTCCTTTACATAACCGGCGGGGCCGGTGTCCTGTCATTGGTTTGGCGGGAGCGAATCCCTGCTCAGAACTTAAAAGTATCTTTCAGTCCGCTCCACTTCTTATCCTTCTCAGAAATGATCAGCTCCATACCGTCCTCTGCCGGCCATTTAACGCCGATCTCCGGGTCGCTCCACAGCAGGCCGCCCTCATCGCCCGGATGGTAAAAGTCTGTGCACTTGTAGGCGAACTCCGCCTCATCTGACAGCACCAGGAAGCCATGGGCAAATCCCTCTGGAATGTAAAACTGTTTCTTATTCTCAGCGGACAGCTCCACGCCGAACCATTTGCCGTAGGTTGCGGAGTCTGAGCGCAGATCCACAGCCACATCGAACACGGTTCCGCGGACAGCGCGCACCAGCTTGCCCTGGGGATACTGTTTCTGGAAATGCAGGCCGCGCAGCACGCCGCGCACAGACATGGACTGGTTGTCCTGCACAAACACCATGTTCAGGCCAGCTTCCCTGAAATCATTCTGATTATACGTCTCCACAAAATATCCGCGCTCGTCCTTGAATACGGTCGGCTCGATCACATACAGCCCCTCAATCGGACAGGGCGTCACTTTTATCTTTCCCATAATGCATACTCCTTTATCACTGCGGCCGTCCGGCCGGTTGTTCTAGTACAATACAGCAATAGCAATTCTACCACGTTCTTTTCCCGTTTACAATACCGTAATGTCTGTTGGGCCGGAGCTGAGGACGCGCCTGCCAGTCCCATACGCAGCCGACTCAGCGCAGACGCCGGCCCACATTCCCAGGCGCAGCCGCCCAGAACAGAAGCCGGTCTGCCATTCCCAGACACCGGCCGGCCCATCACACCCGCAGGCACACCGTCCCGAATATCCTCAGAATCACATACACATTCATGCAGGCCATCCAGTACAGCAGCACTCTGTCGTTGCAGTCCGTCCGCACCACCCTGTCGTTCTTCAGGGTCAGCAGGAACATGGGCAGCAGGGGCAGCAGATACCTGCCCTGGACTCCCTGGACCATGGTGGCGCTGACCGGCGTCCAGGCCAGCAGCATGGAGAACATCAATGCCCCCAGGCACAGCAGGCAGAGAAACCAGATCCACACCTTCTGTCCCCGGGTAATGCGGATGGACTCACCGGGCTTACGCAGGGCCAGCATAGCCAGCAGCACCGCCAGCCCCAGAATCACCACATATGGCGTGTTCAGCACCGGGTCCATGTTGCCAAGGCTGCCTCCGATCACACCGGTAAACAGCTCGCCGCCCTGCCACACCAGGGTGTTGTAGAACAGCTTCAGCACGTGAAAGGGGCTGTGGAGCAGCTGGGCAAAGGAATATCCCGGCTCATCGGCCCAGATCACATAGCGGTCTGTGACACCTGTATACAGCGCCACTGTCTGCAGGTTCACCACCAGCATGGACACGGCAAATGCGCCCAGCACCACAGCAGCGGCCATCAGCCATTTCCCCCAGCCTCCGAACTTCTTCACAGGAATCAGCAGGCACAGCCCCGCCACAACGCCGTATACCATCTTGCAGGGGCCCATCACCGCCATCACTGCGCCCAGTACGGCCACGTCCCGCAGCCTCACCTGTCTGGCCTCATAGGCCAAATCCAGGCACACCGCCAGGAAATACCCGCTCATGGAGATAATCATCACATCATAGGACATGGAAGCCGACAGATGGAGCATCATGGGCAGCAGCCCTATGCCGAAGATCAGCTCCCGGCCAAAGGGCATACGTCTCATGGTCAGATATCCCATAGCACAGTAAAACATCAGATTGAACAGCCTGCCCAGATACAGCAGTCCCAGGCTTCCCAGCCCCAGCACCCGCGCCAGGGTGATGCCCAGGGCCTGGGGTATATATGCCAGCCTGGTGGTGTGCACAGCCGGCTGGTAGGAGGATACGGTTCCCTCCGGCCCCCTGCCTCCAAATCCCAGTTCGTGGATGGTGCCATAGGTATCCTGGCTCACCGTCTGACCCAGGATCACCTCACTCTTGTCCTCCCTGCGGCCGCTGCCGTCATCTGCCAGCACGTCCTCCATGTCTTCAATATAGGCGTCCTGGGCCCGTGTCAGCACCCTGCCCATGTCGTCCGCAGCCGTACTGCCCAGCATCTGGTTGGACACCTGGTAGGCGGAGATATAGTGGCTCACCTCGTCCGGGGCGGACAGGGGCGGAAGTATGGCCAGATACAGCAGGCCAAGTCCCAGGCCGCACACCACAAAGATCTGCTCCAGCTTCCACTTCCTGCCCTTTCCGCCGAGGAGGAGCAGATACCCCAGCCCAGCCAGCAGCAAAAGGCCGCAGACAAAGGCCGCGCCGTACCAGCCATACAGCCACCTGTTCCCGGTGGCGGCGATTCCATCCCGCACGTCCAGCCCATGCCACAGCCCCAGCGCAAAAACCGCCGCAAGCCCGGCCAGGACCGGCCTGAGCTCGCGGCTTTTTAAACTTAACTTACTCTCAGTTGTCTTCATCTTTTACCTCAAACGCACTGTCCTGTTTTTCCAGAAGGGACTGTACCTTCTGTTCCAGCTCCTCCATGTCCTTCTGGTCCAGGGCCATCTTCTGGACCAGGTCCTTCTGGCGGCTCTCCAGCTGGGAGATGTGAAGGGTCATGCCGAACACCTTCACCACCAGCAGAAAGATCATGGACAGGAACAGGAAGTTAGGGGTGGAATAAATTCCCAGCAGCCTTGCGCAGGCGTCCGCCATGGGCGGATATATGGAAAATGCCACCAGCACCAGGGCAAAGGCGATCCAGAACATGGCCGCCTCAATCTGCATCTTGGCCTGCCGGATCTTGCGCAGCATGTACGCCGTGGTCACCACGGATACCACCACCAACAGAATTCGCAGCATTGTTGTCATCATTGGGGATTCTACCTTCTTTCGTTACGAGCACTTAGCGTCTGTCTTTCAGACGCTTACGTGCGATACATGCCACTGGCACTTAGCGAGGTCTTCCACGAGCTTAGTGCAGCGGCTCGTTATGACTCCTTTTTACTCCAGTATTCTTTGTTCATGCTGAATTTCACCACCAGTGGGCGGGGCAGCAGGCGGTAGGCCCTGCCCAGACGGTATCCCATGTACTTGAAGCCGCTCTTTATGAACATGCCGGGCACCAGCCAGGGCCTGTGCTGCTTCACCAGGTACTCTGCCGTCCGTTTCACAAGCCGCAGCCCCTCGCCCTCGGAGTGGATGCCGCCAAACACCTCCGGGTGGTCCGCCTGGGACACAGCCAGATCGAAATTCCGGTGGAACTGGGCCATGCAGCCATAGTTGTGGGAGTGGATCACCCGGGCATCCGCAGCATAGGCCACTGCGTAGTCGTCCTCCAGCACCGCCTTGCCTGCGAAGATCATATCCTCGTTGAAGATGGTGCGGCCTGTGAATCCACCCTGGAACCAGAACTTCTCCCGGTCGTAGGCGCAGCACACATTGGAGGCGAAAAACGTCTTGATGCCCAGCTCCTTTAAATCAGCCTTTGTCTTTAGACGGCTGGTGTCCGGGTAGTTGAAATTCCTGGTATAGCGCTCCGCGAACCCGCAGTCCTTATCCGGCAGCTGCCTGGCGTAGGCCATAATCACCGACTCCCCCTGAGGCCCCCGGCTGTCAAAGGCAGCTGCCAGGCGCTCGATCAGCTGGTTATCCGCAGGCACCGCATCGTCCGTCATAAACACCATGATATCCGCCCTGCTGTACCTGGCGCCCTTGTTCCTGGTGCCTCCGTGGTCAAATTCCGCCTTGGACAGGTGGTGCACCTCCAGGCCGTGAATTCCCTCATATCCTTTATCATTCCAGTAGGAACGCTCTGTATTCATCACAATTATCTTCCGGATCGGGTAGGTCTGAAGTTCCAGCATGCGCAGCAGGCGGCTGAACTTCTTATCCGGTTTATAGGTGGGGATGATCACATCCACCGTGCGTCTGGGGCGCAGACCCTTTTTTTCCTGGGTACCCATGGTTTCATCCTGCATTCCCACAATTCTCTCCTTTCTCGCGCCTGTAAGTCCGGACGGTACATATACCGAATCCGGCCGCCAGACCCATCATCAGAATTAGATAGCAGCCCGCCGCTCCCGCGATCTCCCACCGCTCTACCATAGAGCCGGACAGACAGACGGCCGCCGCGGCCGCCGCCAGATAGACTGCAAATATCGCCTTCTGCTTTCTCATAATTACCAGGGCATAGTACATCAGATTGGCCAGGGCAAAGAAACCGCCTCCCAGCACAATCACCACAAAGGGAATGTGATACCGCACCAGGCTGCCCTCATAGCCGGCGCCCAGTATCACCTCCATAATTCCCAGAACCCACCGGCCCAGCAGGCAGGTGGCCCCCACCGCAAGCACCGTCAGGCCCAGGATAATCGTCTCAAGCTTTACCATCTGCTCCCTGAATCCCAGGAAGCGTTTCCCCTCCCACAGATCCGTCATCTTCGTCAAAAAGGGACGGATCACGAAGTTAGCCACCATGTAGATCACGGAAGTCGGCATGAAAATGATGTTAAAATACCCGGAAGCCGCATCCCCCAGCCGGCCGTCAATGGCGTATTTCGCGGAGGAGAACACATAAAAGTCCAGAAATGTGGAGAAAAACAGCAGCACTGTGCTGCGAAACAGCCGTGAGGTCTGCCTCTCTCCCCTGGTCCAGCCGACTCCCTCCAAGGTGTGGATCACGTCCAGGTTGAACAGGCACACACCCGCCGCCTGGGCCGCCACACCCGCTATGCATGCCGCCAGAAGGTCCCCTGTGATAAACAGCGTCCCCAGCAGGCCGGTCACGGACAGCAGCGTCCTGAAGAAGTTGGACTTCCCTGTCAGGTACAGGCTGCCCCTGCGCTGGAATTCCGATTCGTACACATCTGCAAAGCCGTCGATGACCTTGTACAGCACCAGCAGGATCAGCACCAGCGCCTTGTAGGGCGTATAGTTCTTAAATGCCACCTGGGCTGTCAGGAACACGCAGCCCGCGGCCAGAGCCATCAGACAGGTCAGTATCCGGTGTTCCAGATAATCCTTAAAGGAATACTCCCCCCTTCCGTCAGTGATGTGGAAAGGGCGGATTCCGAAATACGCGATAATAAACATCTGCTGGCCCAGGGTGGAGAATCCAAAGGAGAAGATCCCGCCCTGGTCCTTGCCCGCCATGCGCATAACCAGCACGGACAGAACCATGCTGGCCAGGGCGTAGCAGAAGCTGCCCGCCACATTCCAGAGCATGTTTTTGCGCTCTATATCAGGGCCTTTGTACAGAAGGCGTTTTGTCAGGTTGTTCATGTATGTGTTCCTCATCGTTTCCGGATCATCTGGATCAGGACAATGGACACCAGCATCCTGGCCATGTATTTTGCAGCCACCACTGGTTTTAAATAGCTCTCGCCCTCCAGGCGCTCATCGATCTCCACCTGAAGCTCCGCCACCTTTGCGCCCTGCTTGATCAGAAAGGACAAGGTATCCGGCTCCGGACCATAGTTTAGGTTCAGGGCAAATTCCTTGATCATGCTGCGGTTGAACATCCGCATGCCTGAGGTGGGATCACCTACCCTGGTGCCTGTGGTCAGCCAGATAGCCCCTGCGATCAGGCGGCTTCCAACCATGCGCATGGACCAGTCCTTCTTCTGTGTGACGAAGCGGGAGCCAATGACAATATCATAGCCCTCATCCATCTTATCCTTCATGGCGCCAATATATTCCGGTCTGTGCTGCCCATCCCCGTCAAATTGGATGGCACAGCTGTAGCCCTTTAAATAAGCGTACTTCATGCCCGCCTGGAAGCAGCCGGCCAGCCCCAGATTCACCGGGAGATCCAGCAGGTTATAGCCGTTCTCCCTGCAGATCTGCGCGGTGCGGTCCCTGGAGCCGTCGTTGACCACAATATAGTCCAGCTGAGGGAACTCCGCACCCAGGCGTCCCACCACCTTGGCAATATTCTTTTCTTCATTGTAAGCCGGTATTACCAGCAGCACCTTATCCATTTTCATTCCTCTTGCACGTATTGGAGCCGGACTAATACACCAGCATCCGTATATCCTTCTGCGCCTTCACTCCCGGCCGGGCGGCAAGGCAGTCTTGTTCCACATCCTGGCCCAGCGCCCATTTCACCATGGCATAGGGCAGGTTTACCCCGGCCACATGGCTGAAGGGATAGCCGCCGCCGAAGCGGGCGTTCATTTCCAGTATATAATATTTCCCATTTGTCTCAAATACATCCACATCCAGATTACCCCGGTGCTTCAGTTTCTCTCCCAGGCGCCGGCCAAGGGCTCCAAGAACAGGGTTGTCCACTGTCACGGCCTCGTCCGTCTCGCCGGAGCGCATGGCCGTCTTTTCCTTCACAACGGTGGTCCGGTAACAGCCGTCCAGATCATTGATCACATCCAGACCGTACTCCCTGCCTTCCAGCTTCTCCTGGATCAGCACGCAGAACCTGCTGTCCTGGGCCGCCTCATACCGCAGATAACTGCCCTCAATGCCCCGGCGGGTCTTTTTCACCAGCAGGCGCAGCTCCTCCTCGTCATCCGCCTGGTACACTGCCAGGGAACCCATGCCCCAGCGCGGCTTCACCATCATGGGATAGGAGGCGCGGCCGTCCTTCACAGCCTGGACGGCCAGTTCCACATCCAGCCAGGTCTTAGGCAGCGGCAGTTCCTCCTGGATCAGGAATGCATGGGTCTTCCACTTGTCGTTGCAGATCTCCACCGCCTCCTGGTCCGCGGTCACCACCAGGGTCCCCACTGCCAGGAATTCATCCCTGTGGGCCGCCAGCACCGGCAGGTCAATGTCAAACAGGGGGATCAGCAGACGGATCTCCCAGATTCTGCAGTAGTCCAGCAGAAAGGGAATGTAAGCTTCATCGTAGATCAGAGGCGTAACCGCAGTCCGGTCCGCCACAGCGAAGGATGGCCCCGGCTGGCTGTTGGCGGCGTGAACCAGCCCGCCGCAGCCCGCCTTCTCCAATGCCTCTTTATAATACTGCACCAGGTAGCTTCTTCTGCCTGCGCTTGTGAGTAAAATGTTCATCTGAATTCCAGTCCTTTCTTGCCCTGATCCTCCATGGACCAAGCCGGTCTGCGGATCATATCCGGCCGTGGCTCACGCCCCGCAGATCACATCAGTCCCCGGATCGCCCCGCAGATCACGCCAGCCCCCGGATCACTCCGCAGATCACATCCACGTCCCCCGTATCCAAATCCGCGTAGAGGGGCAGGGTCAGCACCCGGTCCGCAATGTACTTTGCCACAGGCGTGGTCTCTGAGGAGAACCGTCCCTCATAGCACTGGAAATCATTGGTCAGGGGGTAAAAATACTTCCTGGGGAATATGTTCTCCGCGGCCAGGGCATCGTACACCTGGTTGCGGTCCGCCTTAAAGCCGTCGAATACCACCGGGAAATAGGCGTAGTTGGGTTTTAACCCCGGCTGCGGACAGGGCAGTTTAAGCCCCTTAATCCCTTCCAGGTTCTCCATGTACCGCTCCACCACCAGGCGGCGTTTCCCGATCTCCTGGTCCGCGTGGCGCAGGTTGCACAGGCCCATGGCGGCCTGAAACTCGTTCATTTTGGCATTTCCGCCTACCCAGACCACATGGTCCTGGTCCACGATGCCGTAGTTTTTAAGGCAGTTCAGCCGGTGGTCCATCCACTCCTCGTTAAAGGACACCGCCCCGCCCTCAATGGTGTTGAACACCTTGGTGGCGTGGAAGCTGAAAATGCTGGCATCGCCGAAGCCTGCCACGCTCCTGCCGTTTAAGGTCTCTCCAAATGTGTGGGCCGCGTCATAGATCACTCTCAGCCCGTGTTTCCTGGCTATGGCCTCAATGCGCTCCACATCGCAGATATTCCCGTACACATGAACAGGTATGATGGCCGAGGTTTTGTCGGTAATCAGCGCCTCGATCTTCTCCGGGTCCATGGTGTAGCTCTGTGGATCAATGTCACAGAACACCGGCGTCAGCCCGCTGCGCACAATGGCGTGGGTGGTGGAGGCAAAGGTAAAGGGGGTGGTGATCACCTCCCCGGTCAGCTCCAAGGCCTGGATAGCCATCTCCAGGGCCATATGGCCGTTGACGAACAGCACCAGACGGTCCGTACCCATATATTCCTTCAGCCCCTGTTCCAGGGCCTTGTGGTAATCTCCCATGTTGGTCAGCCACGCGGAGTCCCAGATCGGGCGGATCATCTCCGCAAATTCCTCATAGGGAGGCAGACTGGACCTGGTGACCAGAATGGGCTTCTCCCGTCGATTCGTACTCATATATGCTTCCTTTCCCGGCAGGCGCTACCAGCGCATACCGCACACCTCCGTCAAAAACCAGACCTCTCCCAGCACCACCGCCAGAAACGCCCTGGCCGCGGCCATTTTCAATGGCCCGGCGTGAAGATATTCTCTGTAGTAATACAGCTTGCTCTCATGCTGCAGCTTCTGCTTGTCCAGGATTCTGGATACGCTTTTGCTGACGCTCACAGAGTGGGCATGGATATAAGAGCAGTCGGTGGCAAGCACCGCTTTCAGCCCCAGGGCCTTCAGCTTCTGCCCCAGCACCTTTTCTTCATAATACAAAAAAATGTTATTGTCAAATACTCTTTTGGCTTCCCCCGCCGGTAAGCGGTCCAGCCGCAGCATAAAAAAAGAACCGGGGACCGCATCCACCAGGCGGCTGCCACTGGCGCCTCCCTGTTTCAGCTTCTCCACAGGAACATTCAGCCAGCGCCTGAACAGACGCCTGGTAAACAATCCCGTGTCAAGCAGGTCTCCCCCGATCCCCATCAGCTTCCAGTAGCTGAACAGCCGCCGTCCGTCCGGGCTCTCCACCATGGCCGAAGCCAGGGCACAGCCCACGGTCTGATCCAGCGCCGCCTTTACCTGTTGGATGCAGCCATTGGTCACATGGATGTCCGGGTTGGCCACAATCACATAGTCCGCTCCCAGATTCTGGGAGGCGTAATCAATCCCCGCCTGGTTCCCAGGCCCATAGCCGCCGTTCCTGCCGGTCTGAAGCAGATGGATTCCCTGCCCTTTCAGGGGCTTTAACCGTTCCCAGGAATCGTCCGTGGAACAGTTGTCCACCACCACCACAGAGTCCAGGCAGGGAAGGTTCTGAAGCTCCCCCACCAGACTCAGGGTGGTGTCTGCGTCGTTATAATTGAGAACAATACAGCTGATTCTGTCCATTTTCCTGTCCTTACTTCGAATTCCTGCGGGCGTCAATCACCTTCATGCCGAATCTGCGGCTGACCCACATGCGGAAGGAGGGGCAGACCCTGGTGACCCTGTTTAACCCCCACCAGAGCAGCATGTAAACTTCCTTCCCCTTCTGCTTCGGCGTCCCCTTCCAGGGAGTCATGTTCAGATAGGCCTCATAAAGCCCGCGGTAATGGTTGTGGTTCCCTTCAATCCAGGGCCGCTCATCCCCCATATAGTGGATGATCACCGGAGATTTCTGAGCCTCCTCAAATGCCGGCCTGCCCACCTTCTCATAGGCACGGCACAATTTGCACAGGGTGCCGTACCGGAAATACCGGTAGTTGGTAAAATAATTGTATTTTGGGGGCAGCGTCATAATCCTGCCCATCAGCGCCCCGTTGATGGTGTCCTGGTCGCAGGCAAAGAGGCTGCCCGCGTAGGCCCCGTAGAAGCCCAGCAGCTGTTCCAGCACGTTCTGTGCCCGCCACTGCCCCAGCGCCATCAAAAGCACACCGGAATTGTAGTAGGCATCGTCCCTGGACATGCCGATGGTCTCCTTCATGGCCTCGTAAACCGTTGGCTCCATCACCATGCCCAGCAGGTTGTCGCCCAGCTCTGTCTCATAGAGCGGGGAAATGCTGCCGCACACGATGGTGTCACAGTCCAGATACAGGGCCTTCTCCACCGTCTCCGGCAGCACTTCAGCCGCAAACAAGCGCCCCATGGCGCTGATGTCAAATCCCCTGGTGTCGATATCGTAGGCAAACCGCTGCTTCAAATCCCCCAGCTCCACAGCCTGGAATCCCCGGCCGTAACGGCCCGCAGTCTCCTCCAGCCGCGTCTTGTACTCCTGGCTCATATTCACAGAGAGGATGTACACATCCAGATGGGGAATCTGGCGGTTGTTCTCCAGCAGTGACACCATGGAAGCCGCCAGATGTCCCGCGTATCCGTCGTTGGAAGCATATATAATATTTACTGTTTCTTTATTCCAATCCATTATGGCACCTATTTCTTACATTCTG
>URUZ01000091.1 GCA_900551225.1 uncultured Clostridium sp. | reverse complement strand
CCTTAAAAATCAATGGTTTGTATTGACTTTTAAACACGATATAGGTATAATTTTTCACATCGGATTCTTTTTTAGAAGCCGTTATATGGAAGATTATGAAAGTTGGTGATGAAGCGATGCTGCTGAAAGGTGTAAGTGGGCATCGCTTTTTTGTAAAAGTAAGAACAGAGAGGCAGTGGTAGAAGCATATGTTCAAGTATATCTTAAAACGTCTGGGGGCCGGCGTCATTTCCCTATTTGTGCTGGTGACCATCACATTTTTCCTGATGCATTCAATTCCCGGCGGACCCTTCAGCCCGGACAGCGAGCGGAATGTGCCGCCCCAGATCCTGGAGCGGATAGCGGACAAGTACGGGCTGAATGATCCCATTCACGTGCAGTACGCCAAGTATCTGAAGAATCTGCTGCAGGGCGATATGGGAACCTCCTTCAAGAGGAAGGACACAACGGTCAATGAGCTGATTGCCAACGGTTTCCCGGTATCCGCCAGGGTGGGCGCCTGGGGCGTGTGCCTGGCGCTGGCTGTGGGTATCCCGCTGGGGATGGTGGCCGCGGTGAAGCGGGGGAAGGTGCCGGATGTGCTGGCCATGGTGTTCGCCACCATCGGCGTGTCGGTGCCCAGCTTCGTGGTCTGCGTGCTGATGATGTACCTGTTCTGCGAAAAATGGAAGATATTCCCGTCTTACGGCCTGACCTCGTGGAAGCACTATGTGCTGCCCGTGTTCTGTATGGCATTTTCGCAGATTGCATATATTACCAGACTCATGCGTTCCAGCATGCTGGAGACCATGCGCCAGGACTACATACGCACGGAGCGCTCCAAGGGCGTACCTGAGCTGATGGTGGTGGGCAGATACGGCCTGAAGAACTCCATCCTGCCCGTGGTGACCTACGTAGGCCCCATGGTGGCGGCCCTGCTGACCGGAACCTTCATCATTGAGAAGCTGTTCAGCGTGCCGGGGCTTGGGCGTTATTTTGTAAATGCCATCAATGACCGCGACTATTCGGTGACCCTGGGTCTGACGGTGTTCGTGGGGGCTATGATTATCGTGTGTAATCTGGTGGTTGACATCATGTACGCGGTGATTGACCCAAGAGTAAAAATTACGAAGTAGGTGACAGAATGGAAGAGACAATCAGACAAGGCGGTTATACCATGGACGATGAGATTCCCCTGGGGCTCCTGGAAGATCTAAATGACAGTGAGCGGGGCCAGGTGGAGACCGACCGGCCCAGCCTCTCCTACTGGAAGAACTGCTGGTTCCGCCTGAAGAAGGATAAAATGGCCATGTTCGGCCTCACGGTGATTATCATCATGACGCTGCTGGCCATCATTGTGCCCATGGTTTCGCCCTACAGCTATGACCAGACGGATTTCACCCAGATGCTGAAATGGCCCAGCAAGGCCCATCTCTTCGGCACGGACAAAATGGGCCGGGACATCTTCGTACGCACCATGTACGGCGCCCGGATCAGCCTGACCATCGGCTTCACGGCCGCGGCCATCAATATGGTGATCGGTGTGTTCTACGGCGGAATCGCGGGGTATGTGGGCGGCATGACCGATATGATCATGATGCGCATCGTTGACATCTTAAGCGGTATTCCAAGCCTGCTGTATCTGATCCTGATTATGATGTTTATGGGCAATACCATCCAGAGTATTCTTCTGGCCATGTGCCTTACCTTCTGGATCACCACGGCCCGCATGGTCCGGGGGCAGATCCTGACCCTCAGGGAGCAGGACTTTGCGCTGGCGGCCAAGGTATGCGGGCAGACCAGATGGCAGATCCTGGTGCAGCACCTGATTCCCAACTGTATGGGTTCCATCATTGTGACGGTGACATTCCTGATTCCCCAGGCTATCTTCCAGGAGGCGTTCCTGAGTTTTCTGGGCATCGGCATCTCCGTGCCAAAGGCAAGCTGGGGCACGCTGGCCAATGATGCCATTGAATATTTATTCAGCTATCCCTATCAAATGCTGTTTCCGGCCCTTGCCATCAGTGTGACGATCTTTGCCCTCAATTTTATCGGCGACGGTCTCAGGGATGCGCTGGACCCCAGGTTAAAGAAATAGAACAGAGGAATAACTCATGAGTGATAAACTGCTGGAAGTTAAAAATTTACATACAACCTTTACCACCGGAGCCGGAGATGTATCAGCGGTACGTGGGATTTCCTTTTATGTGAACCGGGGCGAAAGCCTGGGGATCGTGGGGGAATCGGGCTGCGGCAAGAGCGTCAGTATGCTGTCCATCATGCATCTGCTGGAGGACAATGCCATACAGACTTCGGATGCCATCATACTGGATGGGGAGAACCTGTCCGATAAATCCGTGAAGGAGATGCGGAAGGTCCAGGGAAATGATATCGGCATGATTTTCCAGGACCCCATGACCAGCTTAAATCCGCTGTTCACTGTGGGAGAGCAGATCCGCAATCCCCTGATGCGCCATATGAAGCTGTCCAAGAAGGAGGCCAACAGGCGGGCCCTTAAGATGCTGGAGCTGGTGGGAATCCCCAGCCCGCAGAAGCGCCTGACACAGTATCCCCATGAACTGTCCGGCGGTATGCGCCAGCGTGTGATGATTGCCATTGCCATGTGCTGTGATCCCAAGCTGCTGATCGCTGATGAACCCACCACTGCCCTGGATGTGACTATTCAGGCCCAGATACTGGAACTGATGGGGGAGATGAAGGAGCGTTACCACATGTCCGTCATCCTGATTACCCATGATCTGGGAGTAATCTCCAGTTTGTGCAGCCGGGTCATTGTGATGTACGGCGGACTGATCATGGAGGAGGGCACGGTGGAGGATATCTTTTACCGTACCGGACACCCCTATACGGCCGGACTTCTGGCCTCTATCCCCAAGAAGAGCAGGGAGAAGCTGGTGCCCATTGACGGCACGCCGCCGGATCTGCTGAATCCGCCTAAGGGCTGTCCCTTCGCCGCCCGCTGCGGCCACGCCATGAAGCTGTGCGCCCAGGCCTGTCCGCCTCTGGCGGAACTGGGACCGGAACACCGCTGCGCCTGCTGGCTGCACAACCGGTCTGTGAAAGCGCAGAAGGGGGAGGTGAAGCTGGTATGAGTATTGCAGATACAAAGGGGCAGGTACCCTGTCTGGAAGTGAAGGACCTGCAGAAGTATTTTAACGTAAAAAGCGGTTTCCTGTCCAAACCCAAGGAATTAAAGGCTGTGGACCGCGTCTCCTTTTCCATCGGAAAGGGGGAGACCATGGGCCTGGTGGGAGAGTCGGGCTGCGGCAAGACCACAGTGGGCCGGACCATTTTAAAGCTGTACGATGCCACCGGCGGCAACATAATGTACCAGGGGACGGATATCACGCAGCTGAGCGATGTGGAGATGAGGCCCTACCGCAGGAAGATGCAGATGATTTTCCAGGACCCCTACACCTCCCTGGACCCGCGCATGAATGTGGAGACCATTATCGCCGAACCGATCCGGGCGCTGGGACTCTACGGGGCCAAAGACTGCCGGGATAAGGTGAGAGAGCTGATCCAGCTGGTGGGCCTGAAGCCGGACCATTTAGTCCGTTATCCCCATGAATTCTCAGGGGGACAGAGGCAGAGGATCGGAATCGCCAGGGCCCTGGCGGCTGAGCCTGAATTCATTGTCTGTGACGAGCCCATATCGGCTCTGGACGTATCCATCCAGGCCCAGGTCATCAACATCCTGGAGGAGCTTCAGCACCGTTTTGGATTCACCTATCTGTTTATTTCACATGACCTGTCCATGGTGCGGCACATCTCCCACCAGGTGGGCGTGATGTATCTGGGCCATCTGATCGAGTACGCCCAGGTGGATGAGCTGTACGACAATATGCTGCATCCATATACAAAGTCCCTGATCTCCGCAGTTCCGGTGGCTGACCCCATCCAGGCCAGGCAGAGCCAGCGGATTGTGCTCCAGGGCGATGTGCCGTCCCCCATTGATCCGCCTCCGGGCTGTCCCTTTAAGGCGCGGTGCGCCTATGCCAGGGAATTCTGCGGTTGGGAGCGGCCGGAGCTTAAGAAGATAAATGACAACCACATGGTGGCCTGTCACTTATATAAATAGTTGTAAAGAGGAGGAATAATTATGAAGAAAAAATTGAGCGTACTTCTATGTGCAGCGATGGTTGCTTCAGCCCTTGCAGGGTGCGGCGGCTCATCTGAACCAAAGACAGAGACTGCGAAGGAAACGGCAGCCCAGGGCAGCCAGAGCGCAGACAGCGGCGCGGTTGAGGGCAAGGTGTTAAAATACGCCATGTCCTCTGAGCCGGAGACCCTGGACCCCACCATGAACAACTACAGCAGCTCCTCAATTGTGCTGCAGAACCTGTTCACCGGTCTGTTCCAGCTGGAGGCCGACGGCACCCTGACCAACGGCATGTGCGAGTCCTACACGGTCAGCGATGACGGCCTGGTGTATACATTTACCATCAAGGACGGCATGAAATGGTCCGATGACAGCCCCCTGACGGCAAACGATTTTGAATATTCCTGGAAACGTGTGCTGAACCCTGAGCTGGCTTCCCCGGCAGCTTGGGAGCTGTTCTATATCAAGGGCGGCGAAGCGTATAACAAGGGCGAGGGAACTGTGGATGATGTGGCTGTAAAGGCGCTGGACGACAAGACCCTGGAAGTGACCCTGAATGATCCCACTCCTTATTTCCTGTACCTGACCGCTGCTTCTAACTTCTTCCCGGTGAAGAAAGAGGCTGTGGAGGGCGAGGCAGTTTGGACCAAGTCCGGGGACACCTACGTGTGCAACGGCCCCTTCGCCATTGCTGAGATCAATCCCCAGAGCAGCTATGTGCTGAAGAAGAACCCCAACTATTTTGCAGCTGATACCGTGAAGCTGGACGGCGTGGACATCGTGTTCATCGAGTCCCCCGAGGCGGCCCTGTCCGCTTACAACTCCGGTGAGATCGATGCAACAGGCGACGCGCTGGTGACCACCCAGGCCACTCAGCAGTACGGCGGCACCGACGAATTGCAGTATTTTGACAAGATCGGCACCAGATATTTTGATTTCAACTGTGAAAGTGAGCATATGTCCGATCCGAGAGTGAGACGGGCGCTGGCCATGGCCCTGGACCGCACCACCATCTGTGAATCCATGGTGGCTTCCAAACCCCAGCCCGCCTATGCATTTGTGCCCCACGGCATCCCCTATGAGGGCAAGACCGAGGATTTCCGCACCACAGTTGGAAATCTGTTCGAGGAAAATGTGGAGGCTGCAAAGCAGCTGATGGCTGATGCAGGCTACCCGAACGGCGAGGGCTTCCCCACCGTGAAGCTGACTATCACCAACACCCAGGAGAACAAGGACATCGCGCAGGTAATGCAGGCCATGTGGAAGGAGAACCTGGGCATTGAGACTGAGATCGCTACTTTTGAATCGAAGGTTTACTGGGATGAGCTGTATGAAGGCAGATTTGACGTGGCTTACGACGGATGGACCGGCGATTATCTGGACCCGGACACCAACTTAAACTGCTTTACCCAGGACCGCACCTACAATCAGAACCGCTGGAGCGGCGACAATGCCATGAAGTACGATGCTCTGATTAAAGAGTGCCGCAGCCTGGCCGACAACAACAAGCGTATGGAGCTGTTCACCGAGGCGGAGACACTGCTGATGGACGAGATGCCCATCATGCCAATGTATTTCCTGAATGCACCCCTTCTGATGAAGCCTGAGGTGACCGGTCTGACCAAGAACGCCAACGGCCACACCCTGTTCAGGAATGCTGACAAGGCGTAATGCATATAAAATAGTAAGAGAAAGGGCGGCTGTGGCCGCTAACTGAAAAGAGGTATAACCAATGGTGTTTCCGGAAATGTTAAAACCGGGCGATACCATCGGTCTGGCAGCGCCGGCATTTCCCGTGAGCAGAGAAAAACGGGATGCCGGCGTCTCTTTGCTGGAGGGCATGGGATACCGTGTCAAGATGGGGGATTGCCTGAAAAATCTGTATAATTTTCATGAGTATCTGGCGGGAGGGGCAAGGGAGCGGGCCGAGGATTTAAACAACCTGTTTAAGGACAGGTCGGTGAAGGCCATCTTCTGCACCAGGGGCGGCTACGGCAGCGCCCACATTTTACAATATCTGGATTATGATGCCATCCGGGCCAACCCCAAGATCTTTGTGGGGTACAGCGATATCACCAATCTGCACACCGTGCTGGGCCAGATCTGCGGCCTGGTGACCTTCCACGGACCCATGGTGATCCCCAATATGCTGCCGGAGTTTGACAGCTACAGCAGGGACAGTATGTTTGCAGCCCTGGGGATGCAGCCGGGGGAAATGCTGGAATTTGTGAATCCTGCAGAGAAGCCCGCAATCGGCGTGCTGCGGCCCGGTGTGGCCCAGGGGCAGATCGTGGGCGGCAACCTGTCTCTGCTGGTGGGCGGAACCGGAACCTTCTACCAGCTGGATACCAGAGGGAAGATCCTGTTCATTGAGGACGTGGAGGAGTCGATCCCGCGGCTGGATATGTTCATCACCCACCTGGAACACGCGGGAATGATGGAGAATGCGGCGGGGATTCTTCTTGGAGAATTCTCAGGCTGCAGCAATGACCGCTATGATTCCACCTATGATATGGAGACGTTCCTCCATGACCGCTTTGCCGGATACAGGATACCGGTGCTGCACCATGTGGCATCAGACCACTCTAAGCCCATGGGTACCCTGCCCTTTGGAACGATGTGCAGAATGGATGGGGAACAGGGGAAGGTATTCTTCTGGAGAGCGTGACCATAAAATGGGGATGGAAATGTAGCCGGCGGTCTGGTATAATAAATACAAATGTCGAAAAAATGGAGTATATGTATGAGGCAAAAGCTATCAAACCGTAATTTATTGCTGGTGGGATTTACATTATTTTCAATGTTTTTTGGGGCGGGAAATCTCATTTTTCCGCCCTTTCTGGGGGCAATGGCAGGGGATCGGACATGGAGCGCCATGGCCGGCTTCCTGATCAGCGCCGTGGGGCTTCCCGTGTTGGGCGTTGCCGCGGTGGCAATGTCCGGCGGGCTGATGAAGCTGGCGGGCCGGGTTCATCCCCGGTTCGCCTTTGTATTTACGCTGCTGATTTACCTGTCTATTGGTCCCTGCCTGGCCATTCCCAGGACAGCCAGCACCTCCTTTGAGATGGCTGTGCTTCCCTACCTGGGGAAAAACGGACCGTCGGTGTCCACGGCCCAGCTGCTGTATTCAGTGGCCTTTTTCGCCATCGCCATGACCCTGGCGTTAAAGCCTGAGAAACTGACGGACAGGCTTGGGAAGATCCTCTGTCCCACCCTTTTAACCCTGATTGCAGTGATCTTCACCGGCTGCCTGGTGTGGCCCCTTGGCCCCTACGCGGCAGCGGACGCCAGCTACGCCACAGGAGCGGCGACAAAGGGATTTCTGGAAGGGTACCAGACCATGGACACCATCGCTGCCCTGAACTTTGGCATCATCATTGCCATGAATATTCAGGCCAAGGGTGTGAATGACGAGGGATCTGTGGTGCGGGAGACCATCAAGGCGGGGGTTGTGGCCGGCATTCTGATGGCCCTGGTCTACGGCGCCCTGGCCCATGTGGGCGCACCGGCGGCCAGAATGATGGCGAATGTGGGCAATGGCGCCAGGATTCTCACCTTTGTGGCGGACCGTGTGTTCGGCCGGGCCGGGATGATCCTTCTGGGGCTGATCTTCTTTATCGCCTGCCTCAATACCTGTGTGGGCCTGCTCAGCTGCTGCAGTGAATATTTCACCACCGTGTTTCCGGTTCTGGGTTACAGGGCCTGGCTGGTGGTATTCGGGCTGGTGAGCGTGGTGATCTCCAATGTGGGGCTGAACCGGATTCTGGCATTTTCCGTGCCTGTGCTGAACATTATCTATCCGGTGGCCATTGTGCTGATCGCCCTGGCGTTTTTAAATCCGTTAATCAGGCGGTGGAGGTATGTGTATCCCTGCTCCATCCTCTTTACGGGCGTTGTGAGCGTACTGTATGCCCTGGACCAGCGCTATGTGCCGGCTGTGGTGGCGAAGCTGCCCGGATATACCAGCGGACTGGGATGGATTCTGCCTGCTGCTGCCGGACTGGTGGCAGGGATAGCCCTCAGCGCTGCGGCGGGTGCTGGGCAGATGGATTGAACGAGCTGCGGCAGGGGCTGGGCAGATGGATTGAACGAGCTGCGGCGGGTGCTGGGCAGATAGATTGAACGAGCGGGGGCTGGGGCTGGGCAGATGGATTGAACAAGCGGCTGCGGCTCCGGCCGTGCCGGTGTTTCACGTATAGTATCAGATGGGCCGGACAATGTTCCGGCCCGCATACATTGAACATAAAATGAGGAAGTGAGTACATATGACAGAATCAAAATGGATGCTGCATGCAAAAAAAGCGGATTTTAATGCCATTGGGGAGCGTTTTCGGATCAGCCCCATTGTGGCCCGCATCATACGGAACCGGGATGTGGTGGGGGAGGAGAACATTCTCCGCTACCTGACGGGAAATGTGGACCAGATGTATGATCCCAGGCTGCTGCCGGATATGGATCTGGCTGTGGAGATCCTGGGCGGGAAGATCCGGGACAAGGCGAGAATCCGGATTGTGGGGGACTACGACATTGACGGCGTGTGCTCCACCTACATTTTATATACCGGTCTAAAGCGCATCGGCGCTGAGGTGGACTATGAGATCCCGGACCGGGTGAAGGACGGCTACGGGATCAATGAATCCATTATCCGGGCAGCCGCGGCGGACGGAATCGACACCATTCTGACCTGTGACAACGGCATCGCTGCCATTGACCAGATCGCACTGGGCAAGGAGCTGGGGATGACAGTGATTGTGACAGACCACCACGACATCCAGACAGAGCTTCAGGAGGACGGCTCCAGAAGGGAGCTGCTGCCCCCTGCGGACGCTCTGGTGAACCCCAAGCGGACCGACAGCATTTACCCCAATGACATGATCTGCGGGGCTATGGTGGCCTACAAGCTGATCCAGGTGCTGTATGAACAGTGGGATGTGCCGGGAGCGGAATGGCTGGACCTGATGGAATTTGCGGCAATCGCCACAGTGGGCGATGTGATGAAGCTTCAGGACGAGAACCGCATTGTGGTGAAGGAAGGGCTGAGGCGCCTGGGCATCACCAGGAACCTGGGCCTGCGCAAGCTGATTGAGAAGAACAATTTAAACCCTGAGGCCATCAGCGCCTACCACATTGGCTTTGTGATCGGTCCCTGCTTAAATGCCGGGGGACGGCTGCAGACAGCCAAGCTGGCCCTGTCCCTGCTGTTAAGCGGGAGTGAGGAGGAGGCGGACCGCCTGGCCCTGGAGCTGAAGGAGTTAAATGACCGGCGAAAGGACATGACCCAGAAGGGGGTGGACCAGGCCGTGACTCTGGTGGAGGAGCAGTACATGGATGACAAGGTGCTGGTGGTGTTCCTGCCGGACTGCCACGAATCCCTGGCCGGGATTGTGGCCGGAAGAATCAGGGAGCGCTACTGCAAGCCCACCCTGATTCTCACCCGCTCAGAGGACGGGGCCAAGGGGTCCGGCCGCTCCATTGAGAGCTACCACATGTTCAACGCCCTGGTGGAGGTGAAGGATCTGCTGACCAAGTTCGGCGGCCACCCCATGGCTGCCGGGTTTTCCCTGGCGGAGAAGGATGTGGACGAATTCCGGCGGCGCCTCAATGAAAATGCCACGCTCACCAGCGATGATTTTGTTTCCAAAATCTGGATTGACGTGGCCATGCCCTTTGAGTATATTAACGAACCGCTCATCGACCAGCTGGAGTACCTGGAGCCCTTTGGCCAGGGCAATGAGAAGCCCCAGTTCGCCCAGAAGGAGCTGGCTGTCCGTTCCCACCGCGTCATGGGGAAGAACCGCAATGTGGTGAAGCTGAACCTGGTGAACCAGCGGGGCGTGGCCATGGATGCGGTGGTGTTTGCCGATGGGGACCAGTTCGAGGAGGAGATGGGCGGCAGCAGGAAGATGGACATTATCTATTATCCCACGGTGAATGAGTATAATGGGAACAGGACCCTTCAGCTGGTGCTGAAGAGCTGGAAGTTCAGGTGATTTATTCTCCGTTATACAGGGCTATTTTGTTTGTAATCAAACCGGCCGTGGTCTCCAGATCACGGCTCCCGTCAAAATAGCCCTGGGAGTATTCTGTTATAATATTCAGGATATCCGGGTCAACATCCACGGGGGTTCCTAAGGACCGGATCAGCTTAATGATCTGAATCCGCTTTTCTTTGTCAGGCCATGCCGCTGATATAATGGGCCTTCCGTTTTCATCTGAAATTTCCATTTTTGTATCCCTCTCAATGTATTCCAGATTCAGCACCGCCGCATTCAGTACCGGGAATCCGTCTGAAAGGTCCAGGTTTTGTATGTCGTATGAGTAAAGCACTTTGAGAAATTCTTTGGCCTGATCCAGGTTTTTGGTATTCTGATTGATGCCCACCAGCAGATTCGGATGGTAAATTCCGTCTAAACTTTCCGGTTTCAGCTGCCGTTCTTCCAATGCCCCAAAGGTCAGCAGGCTGTCCTGGATGGAGCTGAGGTTTTCAAATCCGATCTGTGTCTTTCCCTGGGCAAATGCCACCGGTCCGTTTCTGCGGTTACCAAACCCGGAGACCTGGTTATCCACCTCCATGGCCGCCATTTCACTGGGCGTAAAGGCTGCTTTGGCCCGGACCGCCTCCCCCAGCTTTTTCACCTGTTCCAGGTAAAGCATCAGGCCGTCCTCCGACAGTTCATTGCCTCCGCTGGGAAACAGCTGGTTGTAGTACACATTCAACATAAGGCGCCCTAAATTGCCATAGTTGTCAGCTGCCAGAACCGGAAGCTCATGATTCCCTGGAGACAGCTTCTCCACAGCAGATTTTTCGCCAAATACCACTGGCATTTTGAACCTGACCGGAAGATAGTAAACGGCTCCCTGGGCATCCACATAATCTTTGGAAACGTTTGACAGCAGCGGTGAGCTGCTCTGCATTTCACCGAACAGGTCCTCTAAATTCATCAATACCCCTTTTTCTTTATATGCTTCCTTGGGCAGGCCGTCCAGAACCAGGATGTCGGCTCCGTTTCCACTTAACAGTTCTGTGTTTAAGCTTCGTATGATGTCCTGGGACATGCTCTCATATTCTTCGCCCATTGCAACCCGTATATCTACGCGGACATTTGGATTGTTCCGCTGCATGAGAGCCGCCGCCTGCCTCAAGGTGGAGCTGTTGTTTAATGCATATACAGTGACCGTCTGCTGGGGAAGGGTGGATATGTCGGGATTATAGGCATATTTGAACATGCTGGTATTGCCGCTCACCCGGCTGTTCATCACAGAGAAAAATGTATCCTGGTCATTTATAATAAAATTCCGGATATGATCAGATTGCAGGCTCATGGAATTTAAAGACCCGTCGATTATTTTTTCCTTGATGGTACTGTTATCATTGATATGGTACAGACCTTCCATATTTGCGATATAGATGGAGCCTTCCCGGTCTGAAAAAATGCAGGAGGATACATCGAAGCTCTGGCCGCCGGCCAGCTGCCGCATCGTTTTGTCCTTTAGTGAGTAGCTGACCAGCTTCTGATCCAGGACGGTTACATATGCGGTGTCTGATAAAAGAGCAGATCCCCGGGATTCACCGTTGTTATAATCCTGGGCAAACTCGTGTAATTGTTCCCCGTCTTTTGAAAACAGGACCGCCTTATCCTCCAGGGATATCAGAACAGACCCATTGTCCTGGAATTCTATGTTGTCTATCCATACCGGGCTGTCCGCCGACGAAAGACCGCTCAGCTGCTCCTGTAGAATCTCTGGCCGGCTCTGGTCCTGGGGCAGGATATGGAAGTCCCTGTTCTGATCGTAGCCATAAAAATATCTCTCATTATCCCCATCCTTCAACATGCCTTTTATGGTGATTTTATCTGCTATTGTTCCGATCTGAAGATCTTCGGCATGCCACTGTGAGCCGTCATAAATATAGCCAAAATATTGGTTCTGTTCCTTGGAGTATGACAATATTTCCAGTTTATGCTCATATGCCAGGGAATCCACATACCGGTTATTCTGAAGCTCTTTGGGCACCGTGATCTCTGTCTCTACAAAGCGGCCCTTTGGGTATAAGCCATTGTCCGGATTAATGGCCGGCTTCTGGGGGCCGCAGCCTCCGGTTAAGCCTGCCAGGGCCAGCAGAGCGGCCCCGATTATCCAATTTTTTATCATGTTGTTTTGCCTCCTGTTTTTAGGCTATCTTAGCAAAATCCCCTCTATTTTTAGTCTATATAGGCAGGCTTATCTTAAAACTTGTCCCTTTGGGGAGATGGTCCTCTGCCTGGATATGACCTTTGTGCATTTCCACAATCTCTTTGGCAATGCTCAGTCCAAGTCCGAAATGTTCTTTGTCGCTGTGGGAGCTGTCCGCACAGTAAAAGCGGTCAAAAATGTATGGCTTAGCTTCATCTGGAATGCCGCTGCCCTGGTCATTTATCTCGATTATAATTGCCTCAGATTGACTTGGGGCGGTTCCGGTATATATTTTTATAGTAATATCCGATTCCGCGGGAGAGTAGGAGACCGCATTGTCCAGCAGGATGGCCAAAACCTGCTGCAGCCGCTGGCTGTCCCCCTCTATTGGCGGCAGTGCGCAGTCCGGAAGTTCCAGCTTCAAATGAACCCCCTTTTCCCTGCACAGCGGCAGAAATGAACCATACACGTCAATGATCAGTGAGTCAATCTCAATCATTTCCAGTTTCAGACTCCAGGTTTTTGAATCCGCCGTATACAAGAGCAGCATGTCGCCGATTAAACGGGACATCCGCTTACATTCGGTATCAATATGGCTGATAAGCTGTTTTTGTTCGGGGGTATCATTGGAGAGTAAAAACAGAGAGGAGTTGATCACTGCCAGCGGAGCGCGCAGTTCATGTGAGGCAGCTGCTATAAACTTTTTCTGCCGTTCTTCAGCGTCTTTTGCAGGCTGCAGGGCCTTTCCCATAAAGAACCGGCTTGTGCACCACAATCCGGCGATTCCACACACATATACAGCCATCAGGACATACAGCCAGGAACCGCCGTAATTATGGCGGACATAGGAAATCAGGCAGATGGTTCTCATGCCTTTTCCAACTGGAAATGCCGTTGTCAGAGCGTAATAGTTGTCCTTAAAATCGCCTTTCACTTCAACGGCCTGTGTCTGGCTTCCATAAGCAGACACAGACGTAAAGAGGAGGTCCATGCCCTCTGCCCGTACCATGTCCTTTACACGGTTTCGCAGTATGTCCCTGCCGGTGGGCGGGGTCCATGAGCCTTTAAAATGCAGGGGATGTCCGTTTTCCTCTAT
Organism: uncultured Clostridium sp.; assembly: GCA_900551225.1. Lineage (GTDB taxonomy): Bacteria > Bacillota > Clostridia > Lachnospirales > Lachnospiraceae > Enterocloster. The sequence continues at coordinate 1,808 of URUZ01000091.1, read as the reverse complement.
ATGTATGATTAAATGATTGCCGGCCTCCATCTGCGCCAGCCAGACGTCGTCGTATTGATTGCCGGCCTGAAGGCTTGACAGAACGGTGATCCAGGAATTTTTTATGCGCTCGGCCTCATTTTTCCGGTTTTCACCCACGTGGATCATCAGGATCAGGCCCATTGCGCAGGTCAGGATAATCCCGGACACAATGGTGGAAAATGCCGCAAGCCGCCGGTGAATATGTTTAAACATGTATTTCCATTGCCTCCATGCGGTATCCCACGCCATGCACTGTTTTGATCTGTGCCGGGGCGTTTAACACCTTCAGCCGCCTTCTGATAAAGTACACATAATTCTCCAGATTGCCCTCATCCACTTCGCTGTCAGCGCCCCAGACATAGGATAATATAAATGCCCTTGGCAGTATCTGCTTCGGGTTTCTCATAAAAAAGGACAGTAACTCCGTCTCTTTCTTGGAGAGTGACAGCGTGGTATCCTGGCAGGTCAATTCATGTTTGGCGGCCTCCAGCTCCAGCCCGAATGCTTTCAGCACAGGGGAGATATCAATGCGTCCCGGACGCCTTACAATGGCCCGGATTCTGGCCATTAATTCATTGATGCTGTAGGGCTTAACAATATAGTCGTCGGCCCCGGAGTCAAGCCCGTCAATCCTGTCATTGATACCGTCAAGGGCGGTTTCCATGATGATGGGGGTGTGGACTCCCTTTTTTCTCAATGACTGTAACACCGAAAGCCCGTCTAAATCCGGCAGCATGCGGTCCAGGATAATGACATCGTATGGCTGGACCGTGGCATAGTAAAGGCCGTCGCTGCCGGTATGGCAGATATCGGTCAGGTATTCCGTCTGTGTCATGGCCGCCTTGATGTTTGCACAGAGTTTTTTATCGTCCTCAATCAATAAAATACGCATATGGGTTCCTTTCTGGCAGGGTTTATATACAGTTTACCATAAAATACTCTATATAACCTCTATCAGTATATTCCATACGGGCGCGGCCAAAGACAGCGGCGCCCCGGGGATAAAAAACGGATGCCCATGGAGACCTGGGGCAGCAGCCGGATTGTGCAGGTTCTGAAGCGGGCCGCGGGGGAAGTGACCGGACTTGTGGCGGAGGACGGGCTGCGGCTGATTTCCTGGGCCCAGAGCAGCAGTGATTCCCCGTTTGCCGGACCCGTCATGGCAAAACAATAAGCGCTCTGAAGGCGGCACAAATATGTGCCGGCTCCGGAGCGCTTATTGTACGCGGTGAAGCGCTCGCAAAGCGGGCGGTTCACCGTTTTGATATGTGCGATATCTGTGCCGTTCTTCTGCTGATTAGTTAGCAGCAGTGGTCTCCTCGATGAGAGCAGCCTCAACGGACTCGCTGTCAGCAGCCTCAGCCTTGGTATCCTCAGCGGCAGCCTCAACAGACTCGCTGTCAGCAGCCTCAGCAGCCTCAGTGGACTCGCCATCAGCAGCCTCGGTGGATTCGCCGTCAGCAGCCTCGGTGGACTCACCGTCAACAGCCTCGGTGGACTCGCCGTCAACAGCCTCAGTGGTCTCCCCGGCAGTGGTGGTCTCCTCAGCAACAGTGGTCTCAACAGCAACAGTGGTCTCAGCTGTTTTGCTGTCAGATCCGCCGCAAGCGGTTAAAGCGCCAGACATCATGATTGCTGCCATAACGGCAACTGCATTCTTCATTCCAATTTTCTTCATAATTAATTCTCCTCTTTTTTGAGATTTCCCCGTTGGAAATCCTGTTGTCCTAGCAACAGAGAGAATTTTACCTTGTAAATGTGTCTAAAATATGAACGCAATATGAATA
>URUZ01000090.1 GCA_900551225.1 uncultured Clostridium sp. | reverse complement strand
CAACGGGGCTCAACGGCATGATAAAAAATTATCATGTATGCAAACTTTTTATACAGGCTATAACCATTTTTGCATACAGTTACGGCTGTTGGCGATACACCGGCGAATCAGCATTGTTATGAAGGGCATCACAATCAGGGGGGACATAATCCCCCCTGATAAACGCACTGTTATGCAACTGTGTGATTGACCGCTCCATTCCTTTACCTCCGCCTGCTTCTCATATACCATCAATGATCCGGCGGCCGGAAGTCTCCGTAAATTCCTGAAGTTTCTAAAACCATTATATACTAATTTAAACTATTTTCCAAGTTCATCCGCCAGCACGCGGATCTTCTCCCTGTCCCCGATCACCACCAGCGTGTCCCCGGACTCCAATACATAGTCCGGGCGGATCTCAGTGGTCATGGACTGGTTGTGGTTGATGGCGATGATATTGACGCCGAAGCGGTTGCGCAGCTGGGCCTGCTCCACGGTCCTGCCTGTGAGGGCGGCCGTCATTTTCAGCTCGGAAATGTCGGTCTTTTCATCCAGCTCAAACAGGTTGAATACACGGCCCGAGATCAGCCGTTTGGCCAGGCGGATCGCCATGTCTTTCTCCGGGTACACCACCTCAGCGCCGATCTTCTCCAGGATCTCTCCCTGTTCGGGGCTGTTGGCCTTGGCCACCACATGAGGGACCCCCAGATTGATCACATTTAAGGTGGTGAGGATGCTCACATCCACCTTGTCGCCGATACATACGATCACCTGGTCGCAGTTCTGGATTCCTGTCTCCCGAAGGGTCTCCTTCTGCAGGTTTTTCACCACATAGGCGTGTTCTGTCAGGGTGCGCATCTGCTTAACCTTCTGCTCGTTGCAGTCCAAAACCAGAATCTCCCTGCCCGCCTCAGCCAGGGTGCTGGCCAGCGCGCTTCCGAACCTTCCGAGTCCAATGATTCCATAGGACGCGGTGTCCTCATCTTTTCTGCTCTTAAACATATTCCAATCCTCCTCGTTATCACTGTTACCCAATGGAAATATTCCCTTCCGGGTATGAAACTGCCGAATCCGGCTTAAACATCCAGATGGATGCAATGGTCAGCGGGCCAAGGCGTCCGATATACATGATTGAAACCTCCAGCAGCTTGCTGATGGGCCGCAGCCCTGTGGTAATTCCGGTGGACAGTCCAACCGTGCCGAAGGCTGAAGTAATCTCAAATACAATGTCCTCAAAATTGATCCCCGGTTCCAGCACACACATCAGGAAGGAGCCCACGCACACCACCAGGGCCGACAGCGCTGTGACAATGGCCGCCTTGTAAAATGCCTCCTGAGGAATCCTGTAGTGAAATGCCTGGGGCGGCTGGTTGGTGGCTGTGCCCCGTATGGTGTGAAACAGGGTGAAGAGGGTGCTGGTCTTGATGCCGCCGCCGGTGGAACCGGGCGAAGCGCCGATAAACATCAGGACGGACACAGTCAGCAGGCCTGCGCTGGTAAAATTCCCCAGGTTAAATGTGGAAAATCCCGCAGTCCTGGCCGACACACTGGTGAAAAATGCGCCCAGCCACGTTATATTTTCTGTGAGCTTTATCATCACGGTTCCCACAGCCAGCAATATGGCCGTGGTGGTGATCACTGCCTTGGAGTGGAAGCACAGCTTCTTGAAGGAACGTTTCCCAGCTATATCCATGATCACCAGGAATCCCAGGCCTCCGAAGATAATCAGGCCCGCGGTGGTCAGGTTCAGCAGCACATTGTCCTGGTAGATGGTCAGGTTCCTCAAACCGCCCAGCACGTCAAAGCCGGAGTTGTTAAACGCCGCGATGGAGTGGAACACGCTGATTCCCAGGGCCTTAATCGTCGGATAATCCCTGCGGAACACCAGAAAGCTTAAGACCACGCCCGCCAGCTCAAAGCAGAGGGTGGTCTTTAAAACGTTTTTGACCAGATTCACCAGGCCCCGGCCTGAGTCCAGGTTCAGCGCCTCGCGGATCAGCAGCCGCTCCTTTAAGTTCACCCGCTTCCCCAGAGCCAGAATCAGGCCCACGCCCACTGAGGTGACGCCCAGGCCGCCGATCTGAATCAGCCCTGCCACAACTGCCTGGCCGAACACTGTAAATGTATCCGCCGTATCCACCGCGATCAGGCCGGTCACACAGACTGCGCTGGTAGATGTAAAGAGCGCATCAACATAGTGTAAATCAACACCCGGCTTCACGGAACACGGCAGCATCAAAATCCCCGATCCCAGAAGGATCACAGCCATAAATCCCAGTGCAATGATTCTCGCCGGCGATTGTTTTTGTAAATACTTCATGATTTATCCCCTGCCTCTCTCTTACCTGCCATTACCTTAACACAGATTCCATTAAGGGGGCATTATGAGAAAGGGCATTACATAAAGATTGTATAAAGGCCGTATAAATATAGCCGGTATGGTGGATTTATGATATACTATGAACACTTAGTGAGGTGTTTTCGAACTTAGTGTGAGTTACACCCTTTCACTTAGTGAGGTATTTTCGAACACCACCTTCAAAGGAGGAACTATACATGATATACCGCAGAGCAGTGGAATTCCTGCTCCCCTCTCCCTCCGCCAGGCCTCAGCCCCGGCTGTTCAACACCAGAGATCTGGCGTGGACGCTGGGGATTTTGGCGGCGGTCACACTGCTGGGGGATATATTCCAAAAATTGGGATTTTCAGAGGCAAATATAATAACCATCAACATTCTGGGCGTCCTGATCACCGCAGGGACGGCGGCCCGCAGAGAGTACGGCTACCTGTCCGCTGTAGCCAGTGTGCTGATCTTCAACTTTCTCTTTACCCAGCCCAGATACGTATTCAAAGCTGATGATATACGCACCCAGTTCACACTGTTTATCATGTTCCTGTCCGCGTTTATCACCAGCTCCTTTGCGGCCCGGATCAAGGAACAGGCTTACATATACGCCATGGCTGCCTACAGGACCCAGGTGCTGCTGGAGACCAACCAGCTGCTGCAGAAGGAGAATGACTCCCTGGGCCTGCTGCGGCTGACCGCCTCCCAGCTGAACAAGCTGCTGAAGCGGGACACCCTGTGCTGCAGCATTGAACATAAGGAGTTTGGCCGCCCGGAAACATTTACAGAGGCCACGGAGGCCGCTGCGCCCAGAGGGCCGTCGGCCGATACCCTGGAGGAGCGCGCGGCCGCCCGGTGGGTCTACTATAACCGCCAGAAAGCCGGGGCCTTCTCCCCCAACATGCCCGGCACTTCCTTTTTATATCTGCCGGTGCTCTCCGGCGAAACCATGTACGGCCTGGTAGGAATCCGCCTGGGCAGCGACCAGCTGGACAGTTTTGAGGAGAATCTGGCTATGGCGGTACTGGGGGAATGCGCCATGGCATTGGAGAAAGAACAGATTTCCAGAAAAAGGGAAGAAGAGGCGGCAAGAGCCAAGACTGAGGAACTGCGCTCCACCCTGCTGCGCTCTATCTCCCACGACCTGCGTACGCCGCTGACCAGCATTTCCGGCAACGCCGGGATACTTCTTAACAATCAGGACCAGCTCACTCCGGAACGCAGAGAACAGGTCTGCCAGGATATCTATGACGATTCCATGTGGCTGATCAACCTGGTGGAGAACCTGCTGTCCATCACCCGGATGGAAGGCGGCTCCATGCAGCTGAACATGGAAGGGCAGCTGCTGGAGGAGATCGTGGCCGAGGCATTGTGCCATGTCAGCAGAAAGGCTTCCGAGCACACCATCAGGGCTGTCCAGGAGGGCGACTTTATTATGGCGCGGATGGATTCCCGGCTGATTATCCAGGTGGTTATCAATCTGGTGGACAATGCCATCAAGTACACCCCCGCCGGTTCTGTGATCACTGTCCGCTCCCGCCGCCAGGGCCAGGACGCCATTGTGGAAGTGATTGACAACGGCCCCGGGATTCCGGATGAAGCCAAAGAGAGGATATTTGACATGTTTTACACCGCAGCGAAACGGCCTGCGGACAGCAAGCGGGGGCTTGGGCTGGGCCTGGCCCTGTGCCGCTCCATCATTGCCGCCCACGGCGGCTCCATCACCATCAGGGACAATCTGCCACACGGCAGCATTTTCCAGTTCACATTACCTGTCCAGGAGGTTCGATTATATGATTAAACCAGAGATTCTGATCGTCGAGGATGATAAAGCGGTGAAAAACCTGATATCCACCACCCTTGAAATGGATGGATATCGTTTTTTGTGTGCTGAAAACGGGGCTCAGGGTATCTTAAGCGCCGCTTCCCAGCAGCCGGACATTATTCTGCTGGATCTGGGACTTCCGGATATGGACGGCACGGAGGTGATCCGCAAGGTCCGCTCCTGGTCCCAGCTGCCCATCATCGTCATCAGCGCCCGCAGCGAGGACAGGGATAAGATCGAGGCCCTGGACGCCGGTGCAGATGATTATCTGACCAAGCCCTTCTCCGTAGATGAGCTGCGCGCCCGTCTGCGTTCCACCCTGCGCAGGCTGAACTATTTATCCACGGTGACGGAAGCGGAGAACGCGGTTTTCACCAACGGCGGGCTTTCCATCGATTTCGCAGCGGGCTGCGCCTCCCTGGACGGGACGGAGCTGCACCTGACGCCCTTTGAATACAAGCTGCTCTGCCTGCTGGCCCGCAATGTGGGCAAGGTGCTGACCCACTCCTACATCACCAAGGAGGTCTGGGGCGCCGCCTGGGAGGGGGATGTGGCTTCCCTGCGGGTGTTTATGGCGTCCCTGCGCAAAAAGATCGAGCCTGATCCGGCCAATCCGCAGTATATACAGACTCATGTGGGGGTTGGGTACCGGATGCTGCGGCTGTGATGTTCATAATAGATTCTATGCCATTGGGCCCATCAGAGCATTGACTTTCTTCTGCACTGCCGCGGCCTCCTGGCTGCGCTTAATTACAATATCATATAACTGATCCGCCAGCACGCGCTGATCCGGCATCTCTACAATATCGTCCGCCGCCCCCTGGGCGGTGGATTTACCTTTCTCTTTCTCTGCGCCCTTGCTGTTTAGCTGTTGCCGGCCATAGGTGTTTTCCACCTTCTCCACCCATAATTCGTTTATGCCTTCTATCCCTGCATATGCCCCGGCCAGCGCTCCTACCATAGCGCCGATGGTATCTGCATCCCTGCCGAAATTAGCTGCGTATTGGATGGCAGTGACAGGGTTCCCCTCCGCCAGATAGAACAACGCCAGAACACAGGGCACAGTTTCTCTGGAATCACTGACAATCTCCCGCAGCATGGTTTTATAAAATTCTTCCCTGAATTTCTCATAGTCCGCTGTTTCCCGGGCCAGGCTCATCACTGCGCTGATTTGATCCCTCATCTGCGCGGAGCTGATCCGGTGCAGATATTCGGCTGCCGCCCATATGACGCTGTCCACAGTGGCTGCAGGGTTCATGGCCTCAGCCACTGCCGCCGCCATGGCGCAGGCGCCATCACGGCAAAAGGTAGATACGCCGCCGTGAATCAGGCCCGCCACGTCAAACGTCTCCAGGGACGCCTGTCTGGGATCACATGCATTGATGATGCCCATGGGAGAGATCGACATAGCGCTGGAACTGCTCTGCATGTTCCCAAGCCCCGCGTATACCGGAAGCTCCAGCTTACTCTCAACCTTGTGAAACATATTCTTCACCGGAATGAAAAACAGGTGATAATAGGTCTCCTTATTCCGCAGAAAGGCCTCTGAAAATTCATCTGCCGTAACACGGCCGCCTGAGGCCAGAATTGCATCACATAAGACCAGTTTTATAGCGGAATCATCAGTGCCGGACCCTTCAAAATCCTCTACATAGCCAAATCTTTCCTCAATCTCCTGGTACGTCAGATCTTCTGTGGGCGCGCCCATGGCATCCCCGATTAATCCGCCTAGAAGGCAGCCATAAATCTTCTTATATAAAAGCGTATCACGTTTCTGGCTCATCATTCTGCTCTTCTCCTATCTGTCAACTCTCTGGCCGACTGCACAATATATGCGGGACTTATCCCATATTTTTCCAAAAGTTGATCATAAGGTCCGCTCTCACCGAAACAATCCTCCATACCTATCCGCTTCATCCTCACCGGATAATGTTCACCCAGGACTTCTGCGGCAGCGCTGCCGAAGCCTCCACAGATATTATGTTCCTCCACAGTCACCAGCGCGCCAGTCTTACTGACTGATTCGACTAACGTCCTGATGTCAAAGGGTTTCACTGTGGTAAAATCCAGAACCTCTGCATAAATACCCTTCTGCTCCAGCATCTCAGCCGCAGCCAAAGCTGATCTCAGCGTTGTTCCCGAAGATGCAATGGTAATATCCGCACCTTCTCTCACCCGGTACGCGCGGCCGATCTTAAACTCCAGATCCACGCTGTGAAAACTACCCACAGCTTCCCTGGACAGCCGTATATATACAGGCCCCTGGTAATCCAGCATAGCCTTCACGGCTGCTCTGGTGGTCACCATATCCGATGGTGTCAGAATTGCAATTCCGGGAATGGCGCGCATAACGCCCACATCAGACACCGACTGATGGCTTGAACCATCTGCAAAATCCGACAGCCCGCTGTAACATCCCGCCAGCTTTACATTCAGCCGATTATGCGCCACCAGGCTTCTGACATCATCTCCTGCCCGAAGAGCCATCAGGAATGCAAATGCCGCTGCCACAGGAATCAGCCCACAGGACGCCATTCCTCCTGCAATCCCTACCATATTCCCTTCAGCGATTCCACAGTTAAAGAAGCGGTCCGGATATGTATCTCCAAACAATTTTGTCTGTGTACTGCTGGATGTATCGCTGTCCAGGACCACCAGCTCAGGATATGCATCTGCCAGTTCCAGCAGTGTCTCCCCAAATACTATCCTCATTGGCTTACTGTCCATCCTGAGCACCTCTTTCTATCTCTTCCATAGCGAGCCTGTACGCTTCATCATCAATCATTTTCCCATGCCAGATATGCTTTCCTTCCATAAAAGAAACCCCTTTTCCTTTCACGGTCCTGGCGATCAATACCACCGGCTCTCTTGCATTTTGGGCCTCGTCAAAGGCCTCCAGAAGTTCTTCCATGTCATTTCCATCACAGGAAAGCACCTTCAGCCCAAACGCTTCCAGCTTAGCTTTCAGATCTCCCATGGGCATGACTTCCTCTGCGGTTCCGTCCAGCTGAACCCGGTTATAATCAATGATAACCATTAAATTGTCAGGCTTCCACTTGTTAATAGACATAAAAGCTTCCCAGTTCTGCCCTTCATCCAACTCTCCATCACCACAAAGGACATACACCCGATAGTCCTTTTTCATCAGTTTACCGGCCAGAGCCATGCCCAGGCCAGATGAAATCCCCAAACCAAGTGAGCCGGTAGACAGGTCTATCCCAGGTATCATATCTTTATTAGGATGTCCCTGAAGCCGGCTTCCCATCTGCCGGAGCGTTTTAAGCTCGTCCCTTTCAATATAACCATAGCGCGACAGGACACTGTAGAGCAGCGGCGCAGCGTGGCCTTTACTCAGAATAAAACGGTCCCTGTCTCCGGCACCGGGATTGGAAGGGTTATGGTTCATCACCGCTCCATAGAGGCAGGTCAGAATCTCTACTGCCGAGAGGCTCCCTCCACTGTGTCCGCTGCCTGCGCGGTAAATCATCTCTATGATATCTTTCCTGATTTCCTTTGCTTCTAATATAAGTGCTCTCGCCTTCCCCATGTCAACCCCTTACCTTCCCATATACTGCCTTAAATACTCAACTGCCTGTCTGGCTGCGCTGTCCGGCTCAGGCTTCGGAAGAATTTCCACAGCTGCCCAGCCCTCATACCGGATCTCGCGGAGCGCATGAAATACCTCCTCAAAATTCAGATGCCCCCATCCAGGTGCAAGGCGGTTGGAGTCTGCCAGATGGATATATTTTACATGCTTCCGGTTTCTGGCCAGACTGTCCCCAATATGGTCGTCCTCTATATTCATGTGAAATACATCCGGCATAAGCCCTACCCCATCCATCCGGAATTCATCCAAAAGCACAGCGCCTTCATCCACACTGTTGATAAAGTTGATCTCATAGCGGTTCACCGGTTCGATCACAAGCGTCACTCCGCAGCCGGCCGCATACTCGGCCACCGGCCTGAGCCTTTGGTAAAAGCATTCTTTTGTCTGCTTCAAGTCCTCCCCTGCCTCCATACGCCCCCGGACCCTTCCAAGGTTCACCATCCCGCCAAACTCTGCCGCCAGGCGGATCAGCCCCTTAAAGGTGTTGGTAAGCTCCCTGATCCGCCCTGGGTCCTGGTCTGTAAAATACAGGCCGGTCTCTGCATACACCTGTCCGGTGCTGATACAGCTGACCTCCATATGGTACTCCTGTAAAAGTTCTCTTAAATGTTCCGGCCGGATCTCATCCCCGTGCCTCAACGCCAGCTCCACGCCGTCATAGCCAAACTCAGCGGCCTTTTTTATGGAGGTCTCAAATCCGCGCCAAACTACAAATGCGGAATCCAGAGCCGTTTCCCCTGCTATTGCTACTGCCAGTTTCATCTCATTTTCCTCCAACGGCCCTGCATTTATTATCTGCTTCATTCCAGAGCCTTCCCGTCATCATCTCATGCTCCGCCTCGGTCATCAGCCCCAGGGAAATCTCATGTCTGCCGCCCTCATATTCCGTGTTCAGCCAGATATCCAGAATGTCCAGAGCTTCGTATTCTCCGGTAATCCTGCCGCCCAGGCACAGGATATTCGCATTGTTGTGTGCCCTTGTCATTTTCCCCATGTAGGTGCTGGTGCAAAGCGCTGCGCGCACGCCTGGAAACTTATTGGCAACCATGCTCATGCCAATTCCTGTCGAACAGATTAAAATCCCCCTGTCCACCTGACCCTGGCTCACAGCCCTGGCCACCTTGGCCGCATAATATGGGTATCTCACAATTTTCTCTGAGTCAGTTCCCACATCTGTCACAGCGTAACCCGTTCCGGTCAGGTGTTCCTTTATTATTTCTTTAATTCTGTATCCTCCATGATCACAGCCAATCATAATCTCCTTCGCCGCAGCCATATCATTGCCCTTTCTTTTGCACACTCTGGCGCACCACAAGTGAATTCCTGGGAAGAAGAGGCACCACCACGTCCTCGCCCATCATGCGCAGCGCCAGCGCCATCCCATACTGCCCCACCTCATACTTGGGCTGCCGGACCGTGGTCAGCTTGGGGGTACAGTATTCCGTAGGCTCGATATCATCATAGCCAATGACAGAAATATCACCTGGCACATTCCTGCCGCTGTCATGGATAGCCTGCAGCGCCCCCATACCCATCAGATCATTGGCTGCAAATACTCCTGTGATGGACGAGTCCCTCTCCATGATAATTTTCATGGCCTGGTAACCGCCGTAATAGCTGTATTTTCCATTCTCGATTACAAGCTGGTCGTCCGGCGTTCCGATACCGTTCATAAAATGGCAGTAGGCCCACTTTCTTTCCCGGCTGCTGTTGGACTCCAGTAGTCCTGCTATGTGCGCAATCCTGCGGTGTCCGTTATGGTACAGGTAATTCATAGCCAGGGCCGCGCCTTCCTTTTCATCCAGGTTCACAGTCTGGATCAGGCTCTCCTCAGCCAGTTCACCGCTGTCAATCAGCACGATCTGCCGGGGTGAGAAATATTCCTTTAACTTTCCCAGTTCATTGGCCAGCTTCACAATAATCACACCATCCACCTGCTTGTTGGACAAGGTGGACAGATACCGTTCCTCCTTCTTGGGATTGCGGTCATTGTTACAGACCAGCACCGTATAATCGTGGCGATTGGCCATATCCTCCACGCCTCTTGCAAGCTCTGCATAATAGGGGTTCCCGATGTCCGGAATCAACAGACCTATGGTTTTGGAATTTTTATTTTTCAGCATGCGGGCTGCCTGGTTGGGCTTATAGTCCAGCTTCTCCACCGCCGCCATCACAGCCTTCCGCTTCTCCTCAGAAACAGTGGCAGTATTATTCAGCACATGGGAAACCGTGCCAAGAGAAACCTTCGCCTCCTTTGCAATCTCCCGTATAGTAATCTGCGTCCTGCCATCTTTTTCCCGTTGTTCCATCATCTGTTTCCTTTCTTCTCCTTAAATGCAGCCCATATTATAAAAGTCCCGCATAGCTTCGCAGTGCCTCCAAGGCCGTCCGTGCAGCCTGCTCCGTTGTAAAATCAGCCCCTTCTATGCTGGCCCGGTCGCCGTGATACGCTGAAAACAAGGCTTTCTGCCCTTTATCCCCCGGATTCTGCGGATAACACTTACGCTCTACTTCAATTGTATGTAAATGGCGGATCAGCTCCTGGTACCGGGCCACTTCCCCCACGCCATCCCCCGCTCCATGCATCTGGTAATAATCAGCCATGATCTTCACTGAAGGGTGCCCTGTCAGTCGGCACAGGGCCGCAGCCTGGCCTATGGTATTGATAAAATTGGTGGAGGACGGCCGGATCGGTTCAATGGCAACCGTAATCCCCAAAGGCCCAGCCAGTTCTCCCGCATAATAAAGCTGTTCCGCGAATTGTTCCATCGCCCGCTCTTTTGTAAAGCCTTCCGGAATCATACGGGACTTAGAGCTTCCCACTGTAATCATGGAGACACCCATACGTCCCGCCCGCTCCAGGGCCTGGCCGATGTACTTAAAAATGCTCCCACGGTCGATATCCGGTCCTACTACCTTCAGTGACGGCGGATAGAAGAAATTAACCGCTTCACAGGGCAGCTTAAGCGCTTCCAGACGAGCTCTCCACTCCTCAAACACAGCTTCCTTTGCCAAGGCTATATCATAAGTCTTCAGCTCTATGTAATCATACCCCGCGGCTTTCACTCCATCAGCATATTCCATATCTGTGCAAATTCCAAATCTGATCACAATGTCTCCTTATATCAATGAATCTTTACAGGATCCCCTCTGGACAGCAATGCCGCCTCATAGATCTTCATAACCTCCCACGCAGACTCCAGACTTCCCAGAACCGGCCGGCGGTGTTCTAAAATACAATCGCAGAAGTATTTCATCTCCCCGTACATGCCCTGGACGAACTCAGCCTTATTCTCCAGGGTAGCCACACAGCTGTTAGCATCCCAGACAAGGGTTCCGCCCTGGTCCTCCGGCGACACATAGCTGGTGGTCTGACGGTAGTTGAAATCGCTGATTCCACGCCTCAAAGCAATTCTGGCATCCTCAATATCCATCTGCCAGTTCTCTCCGAACAAACTGTAACGCTCAATATCCGGCTGCGGCCCTGAGGCCAGATGAAGAGTCCCCATAACCCCGCTGCAAAATGTAAGCAGCACAACTCCAAAACCGTCACCATTAACCACAGTCTGCACAGTGTCCACATTTCCTGCTACTCCTACCATAAAGGAAAGCGGATGCACGCCATTGCGCAGCCAGTTAGGCGTTTTGCCTTCCCTCAAAATCTGCTCACCATTTTCAGGCATATTCATAGGATACACGGCCAGGATAGAATGCAGATGACCATACTGCGGGGAATTAACAACCTCTCTGGCCTTCTCAGCCGCCGGTGTAAAAGCCTTCTTCAGCCCGGCGACCACCACCTTCTGACCTGCATGGGCCATCATCTCCTCCACCTGGGAGGCCCGGACCGCAACCGGTTTTTCCACCCACACATGCTTCCCGGCATCCAGCGCCTCGATCACCAGCCCAGTGTGGAGGCTGGCCCCCACACTGATGAATACAGCCTCCACATCCGGCTCTTCCTGGTACAGCTTTGCTGTGCTGGTATACGCCCTGGCTCCATACTGTCTGGCGGTGTATTCCACCGCTTCCCGGTTCACATCGCAAACCGCAGCCAGTTCCACGGGCAGGTAGGTCAGCGCAGGTAAAATATTTCTGTAGCAATGGGACCCCGCTCCAACCACCCCTATTTTTATTCTGTTCTTGAAATCTCTCTGATAGCTCAATACACCCCTCCGTCAGTCAAATTGTACCACAGATACGATAACCATGGCTGTTATTTTTTTACATTATCATCGTAATCTTTCTGAACCATTTCCGCCCACATATCCAGAAATTCCTGCGATGAGAGCTGGCCAACCATCACTTCCTGGGAATACGTCTGCATCTCGTTCAGAATATTTTTTCTGTTTGGCAGCCATACATATCCATCGTAAAATACAGTTGTATCACTTAACAGCAGATCTGCCGCTGCCTGGAACCAGGGATATTCTTTGATCCATGCCGCAGTTTCCAGCACCTCTTTGTTCATAGGAATATTACCCCACTGGCGGCAGTGTTCGCTGAGGCCTTCTCCCTGGGAGAATCTGGAAATCAAATCGAACGCCTCCTGGGGATACTTACATGTGGAAGAAATCATGAATCCATCATCAGCCTTCATGGGATTCACGGAAGTCCCTTTTTCATTCAGCGGCATACCTTTGGCTTCAAATTTAGACATATCACCATCAAATGCGCTCAGGTGGTCATTGGCTGATCCCAGATTATGTATAATGATTCCTGCATTCTGAGAGTCAAATGCCGCTGATAGGGCTTTATAATCATAGCCAATATCCCCCTCCGCTGTGCATACATTGTAAAATCCCAGATACTGGTTAACGAACTCCACATGCTTAGGATCATTAATGGTGGTTTTCCCATTTTCATCAAACAGAGAAGTCAGGCCAGAGTAAGAATACATCATAGCTTCCAGGAACAGCATTCCCCCTGAACCGCCGCGGATCGCCAGGCCATAGCGGTCCCTGGACGGATCTGTCATAGCTGGAACTGCTTTAAAAAAGCCGTCCCATGTATCAATATTTACTCCCGCCTCCTTCATCCAGTCACTGCGCACCCAGAATGTGGTAACCGTTGCGCCTATAGGCATATAGTACAAATTCCCCGCGCCGGTTGTATCATAGCTCTTTGCATACTCTACCGCGCTCTCCAGCATATTTCCTCTGCCGTCCCACTGGTCCACATACCCGTTTAAAGGAATCACGTAACCAGCCTTGATAAATTCCGGGTCAATACCCACCCGGTACACATCCGGCCCCTCCCCGGCCGCATAGGCAGGCCGCGCTTTATCCAGTCCGTCATCGGGCAGAAATGTGATATCCACTGTTACATTGGGATGATCCTTCTCATATTCATCCACCACCTTCTGTACTGAATCCTGCCTGTCCGCAGTTGCAAAGGACATCCAGAGCGATAAAGTAATTTTCTCTCCGCTCCCTGCCGTGGTGGCAGCGGTTTCCTCAACAGCACCTGTTTCCGTACCGCCTGTAGCGTCCGGCGCCTTCTGGGTGGCTGTCCCGCTTCCTCCGCAGGCAGTCATAAACATAGCTGCTGCCATCATTAGCGCCGTGGCCTGTTTCCACTTCTTCATCATTTTTTTCATTCTCCTTCTCCTTTGTGTATTTTCTGATGCTTTACCCTTTCACTGCCCCTGCACTCATGCCGCTGACCAGATTCTTCTGGACATATGCAAACAGGATCACAGGGGGAATCAGTGCAATGATACTTCCTGCCGCCAGCACCGCGTAATCTGTGCTGTACTCGCCTACTAAATATTTTAATCCTACTGATATGGGAAACTTTTTGGAATCTGTCAGCAGCGTATAGGCCAGCAGATACTCATTCCAGCAGGTAATAAATGCATACGCAATTACAGTTGTGAACCCCGGCATCACAGTCGGCAGGATCACCTTGAAAATGATCTGAAGCCTGTTACATCCGTCAATGGCCGCCGCCTCATCAATTTCCCGCGGTACGCCTCCAATAAAACTCTTCATCATCAGGCTGTTATATGGAAGCCCGGATGCGATGTACAGCAATATAATCCCAAACATGGAGTTGGTCAGTTTCATACGACTCATCAATAGGAAAATGGATGTCATATTAAAAATGATGGGGATCATCTGTGTCATCAAGAGTAAAATCATAAATGCATTCTTAAACGGAAAATTGAACCGGCTCAGCGCATACCCGTTAAACAGCGATAGAACCGCAATTACGCCCACTGCGCCAAAAGACAATAACATACTATTTCCAAAAAAACCTGACAAGTGGTTCTTTACCCATACATAGACATAGTTAGCGGTTGTTACAGGATTGGGAAGCAGTTTAAAACTGCCGCTGATGATATCTCTCCCTTCCCTGAACGAAAGGGACAGTGCCCAGAAAAGGGGAATACCAATAAATATCAGAAATAGAAGCATAGGAACCCACAGTGTAAAAATACGTTTTAACCGTTTCTTCGTCTTCATATCCATCACTCATTCACCCCCTTTCCAAAATCATTCAGCTTCAGGTAACAGAATACATAGATACTCATAATCACAAACAGAATCACCGTCAGCGCCGAACCATAGCCATACTTTCCGTTGGTAATGGACGTCTGGTACATATAGATTGGAAGAGTCAGCGTCTTGCGAACGGGACCGCCGTTGGTCATGGTGATAATCATATCCACTGAACGGAATTCCCATATGGTTCTCATCAGTGCTGCAAACACGATGGACTCTTTCATATAAGGCAGTGTGATTTTCCAGAAGCAATTCCAGGAATTTGCCCCGTCAATTTTGGCCGACTCGTAAAGTTCCCCGGAAACCGTCTGCAGGCCTCCCAAAAGGCTGATGGCAAAAAATGGGATTCCTCTCCACAGCTCTGCCAGCACCAGGGCTCCAAATGCTGTATCCAGATTTTGTATCCAGGCCTTTGTCATTGATTTCATTCCCAGAAATTTTAAAACATGGTTGAGAAGGCCAATGTGTTCATTGTAAATCAAAAGCCACAGCATGGTGGTCAGTACCCCGGATACTGCCCAAGGAGCAAAACAAAATGTTCTGACAAAGCCCCTGCCCATAAACTTCTGATTTAAAATCAGGGCAAAAATCATACCAAGCACAAGCTGGAGCCCCACCTGAAGCACTACCCATTTCACAGAAATCAGCAATGCTCCCTTAAAAATTTTATCTTCCTTGAAAATTTTTACAAAATTTTTCAATCCAACAAACTGGTACTCTAAGGGGTTGCTTCTCTCATAATTCGTCAGTGAATATCCAAATCCCCGGACCATTGGATAGATGCAGAATACAATTAAGAATGCCAATGTAGGCAAAATTAATAATAAAGGAAAAGCTACGCTACATTTTCTTTTATACCACCCTCTGAAACCATGATCTTTCATAATTCACCCCGCCCATATGCTGTCTCTTATACACATCTGACGCTGCCGACGAGCGATCTAGT
>URUZ01000089.1 GCA_900551225.1 uncultured Clostridium sp. | reverse complement strand
ACTGAAGCGGCTCTGAGCCAGAGGGCCGTTCATTATACTGACATTTAAATATAATCATAGACACTGCTTTCCAGCAGTCCTGTCAGTTCTTCATCCATAAATCCGTAATCATCGCTGATATTCAGACAGATCACCTGTTTGCCTGACAGCAGATCACCGTACTTCTCCCTGATCCTGCGGACGTGTTTTTTCTCCATACAAAATATCAGGTCCGCCCATCCCAGCATTCCCGGGGTGACCTTTACCCTGGAATTATTCTCTGTTCCCGCGGAGCGCACAGAGTATCCGTCCAGCCCCTGAAATATTTTTTCTGCGGTCAGACTTCTTCTTTTATTCTGACTGCATATAAACAGTAAGTTTGTAATTGCCCTGCCCTCCTGAATGATACCATGATTGATCAAACACGCTCCAGCCCGCCTGTGACAGAATCCATCACAAATCCGTATATCTGCACATCGGCTGGAATCAAGGGATGATTCTGCAGCAGCGCCACAGAGCTGGCCACGGCCAGGGCCACATCCTCAAAGCCCGCCAGCCACTGCTCAAGGTTCACACCGAAATACTCCACCATGCGTATGTTCTTTTCACTCACTCCGCGGTCCCGCATATCGCACAGCATCCTTTTCCCATCCATATGCTGAACGCCGCAGTCTGTGTGCCCAATCACCATGATATCCGTAATCCCAAGCTCATAAATGGCGATCAGCAGGCTGCGCACCGCGCTGCCGAAGGGGTGTGAAATCACGCCGCCTGCATTTTTGATAATCTTTGCGTCCCCGTTTTTAAGGCCCAGCGCCGCTGGCAGCAGCTCTGTCAGCCGTGTATCCATGCATGTGACAATAGCAAGCTTTTTATTGGGAAATTTGCTGGTGCGGTACGGCTCAAAATCGCCGTGCTCCACGAATGCCTTGTTGTAGTCGAGAATTTCATTAATCATGGTTTGTCCTTTCCTTCTGAAAATAGCTGCGGTATATATCTCTATCTGCCTATTATCCGAACCTCGTTGTTGTCAACCAGCACCGCCTGGTTGTCTCCGATCACTTTTAAATCCAGCTCTGCTGAATATCTGTTGATGATTATCTCTGCCGTTTTGCCCATTTCCCAATTTTTGTAATGGGGCACAACATAGAACTCCGTCAGATTCAAGCCGGCATAATCTTTCAGATCCGGCGCTTTTTCCGCGCAGTCCATTTCAGCAGAATATCCTATATCAGGGGCTGCCACTATAGCCCCCGCCGATTCCCCTATGTACAGCTTCCCATTATTTATCTCTTTGGCCAGCAGCTGGTCCGCGCCGGTTCTTCTCAATTCCTGAAGCAGGAAAAAGGTGTTGCCCCCTGCTATATAAATGATGTCGTTCTTTTCCAGCTTGCTCTTGATTGTCTCATAAGATGACTTAGAGATTTCCAATTCATCTACAATCAGGCCCAGTCTCCTCAATCTCCACTTTCCTATTTTAACGAAAAATCCCAGCTTCTCTGCAGCGCTGGCAGTTGGGATATAGGTGACTGTCTTGTTCTTTAAGTCCGGCTCAACAGTTTTCAATAAATGCGCCACGTTCTGAAACATGGAGACAAGAAACATTTTCTTCATCATATCCCTCCTTAGACTTATCGTCATAACCGCTGAGTTTATTTTACTACATTTCCTGCGCTTCGTCCATTAAACGATGAACTGCACGCTTTGCAGGCACATCACCGCGTACAGCAATGAACCGCGTACAATCAAAACAGGCACAAGCCGTCGCACCGGCTGTGCCTGTTTTGATTATATCCCCATATTCCCCCTGTTCAGCAGCCCATCCCTGTCAAAATGGTTTTTGGCAGTTCTCATTGCCTCCAGCACTTCTGCCGGAAGGCGGCTGCACACCAGGCCGGCCTTCACTTTCCCGATTCCGTTCTCCTCTGCAAGGCTCCCACCCGCCGCCGCTGTCTCATCTGCCCATCGGTTCATCAGCGCGTCCGCCCGCTTTTTTTCATCCTCTGTCCCGGGAAGCAGGTTCACATGAAGGTGCAGGTCCAGGGCATGTCCAAATATTACCGCCCGGACGCAAGCCTCTGCGGCGTCTTTACTGCAGCGCTCAACGATCTGCTCCAGATTGGACCCCGCCCCGCCAAAATCTGCCCCCATCTTCACAAATCCCGGCAGCTCCCTTCTGATTTCGTCCACACGGTTGTTGATCCCTTCCGGGACCGCATGCCGCAGCAGCCTGAATTTCTCCATCTCCCGAAGCCCTGACGCCGCCCAGGTATCCTCCTCGCTGCCTCCGCATTCCCCGAAGCGTTCCAACAGGTCAAAGAGCAATCCCTCTGCCGCCTCCCCGTTTTCTGCCTCCAGTTCCATGTAAACGGCTGCATTTCTGCCGGACGGAATATCCGGTATCCCCTTCAGGCTGGTCATCCGGCCTTTCATCTGCTCCACCACATCCAGCGCCGCCCTGTCAAAGAACTCCGCTGCCGTGACCCACGCCTCCGCTGTTTCCTGTACCAGCTGCCCCGCGAACCTGGCCGCCTCCTTCTGCTCTTCGAAGAAAAACAGGATACCCCAGCATTCCGCCGGTTCTTTTTCCAGCCTCAGCTCCAGTGATGTCACGACTCCCAGCATCCCCTCGCTTCCGGCAATCAGATCAATCAGATCCTCCCCCCGGGTCATGGTCAGGGGATAGGGAGGCTTCTCAGGAAGCCCGGGAAGCAGAAATCCATCCGGCAGCAGGCAGCCTGCCTCCTCAGCCAGGAACCTCCCCCTGGGGATTCTCCACTCATGGCCATCTGCGTTTACGAATGTAATCTGCTCCGTGTAATCGGACATCCTGCCGTACCGGTATCCCGAAAGCCCTTTTGCGTTGCAGCCAAACATTCCGCCTATGGAGGCGGTGGTCTCTGTGGGATCGGGAAGAAAACGGAAAATGTCACCTTTCTGCAGGTTCCCAAGGGCCTCTTTTGACCCATCCGTCCACCCTTCTGTATCAAAACGTTTTGACGCAAGCCCTTCTTTCAGATCATTGAGGAGAACTCCCGGCTCCACCTCCAGGAAGAAATGCTCCCCTTCCTGGCGCAGACCTGTGATCCTGTCCATTTTCGACATATTCAGAATCAAACCTTCCGCCGGAACCGCCGCGCCTGCAATCCCTGTGCGTGCGCCCTGCACGGTCACCGGCATACGGTTCTTCCTGCTAAAGTCCAGCACCTGGCGCACCTCATCCGCATTCCGGGGGAAAGCGATCTTTTGTGCACATCCCCTCATTCTGGACTCGTCCTGTAGATAATCTAAATGACGCTCCTCCACATCTGATATCAATACACTCATCATTTCCCCTCCTTCTCTCTGAGAACATCCAGAAACGCGGCAGCAAATTCCCCGGCGTCATCCACCACCGCCAAATTGCAGGACCTGAAAACCGCCGCATCCGGGTCACGGTTCACCCCCACCAGGAACCGGCTGTCCCTCACTCCGATCATAAAGGGGGCCGAGCCGGAAGCTCCAAAGGCCATACACAGTTTTGGCCTGGCAATCACCCCCGTCATCCCTATCATATTAGAATAGGGGAGCAGCGCTTCCAGCACCGCCGGTCTGGTAGCTCCCAGCCCGGCATCCAGAATCTGCGCAATCTGCCGCAGCAGCTCCACTGTCTCCCTGTCTGCCGCGCCCCGTCCCACCGCAACCAGGCGTTCCGACGTTTCCAGGCTTTGGCACCCAGGCAGCTCAATTTCCTCACAGCTTAAAAACTCCTGCCTGGGCGCTGCAAGAACACGCTTACGATGAATGGCGGGCGCTCCCCTTGTTGCACTCTCCTTTACACTGTTTATGTCAAATGTCATGGCAAATGGGTTCCGCGGCGCTCGAAAACAGCCGTCCAGATTACAGCTGTACACCTTCCTTTCCAAAAAAATGTCCCCTGAGGCGATCCTGATCTCCGTCACTTTCAGCGCTGCCGCCGTGCCCAGGCCCAGGGATACCCTGACCGCCAGCTCCCCTCCTTTTTCGTTGTCCGGGAACACCGCCAGGTTCACATGGTGTTCTTTGAACAAGTTTAAAAACTCCTCCACGTACTGGCCTGTGCCGGTATGCAGATTTCCAAATCCGTCCAATATATAAACATTCTGAAACGGCAGGTCCAGGAGCCATCTTTTCTTGATATCATTTTCGAAAACCCACAATTCTGTCTCCATGACATCTAAAAGCTCAAGGGCAGAAACTGCCATCAGCGCCTGCTGCCGTATTGTCTCCCCCCATGCAATCACAGCTGTCCTCACAATATGCCCGCCTCCTTTAAGATTTCGTAAAGCCGTTCTGCGCGTGCCCGGGTATTCTGTCCCTCCACTACAGCGCAGGTGCGCTCTTCGGTACGCCTGCGGAATCCAACAGGCGCTGCCTGCTCTGCTGACACTGCCTGCTCTGCCTGTCCCTCCGGCTCTGCTGACGCTGCCAGCTCTGTCTGCCCCTCCGGCTCTGCTGACGCTGCCAGCTCAGTCTGCCCCTCCGTCTCTGCCGACTCTGCCGGCTCAGTCTGTCCCTCCAGCTCTGCCTTCCCACCCCCCTGCCATGTCCCCGCATTTCCCGCTCCATCCGCATCGCACCTGACCAGCACCTGCTTTTTCCCAGAAACCAGCTTTTCCCGCAGGGTCGCCACTCTCAGATACGGGTATTTCGCATTGCCCAACGCACAGACCGCGGCCCCGCCGCACAGGAAGCTGCGCTCCCATCCCTCCGCCTCCGATACGGCCAGAACCGCACCGTCCCGCAGGCAGAGTTCCCTGACCTGTGAGACCGCGGGCAGTCCCAGATATTCAGCTGCGGCCCACGGCACTCTGCCGCTGTCACCCACTGAGGCCTGCTGTCCCATGAGAATCAGGTCAAAACCGCCTTCCGCCTTCACAAAGGAGGCGATTCTCCGCGCAGTGCCCTCCGGATGAAACCGCAGGTCCTTCTCACATTTCCAGAATACGACCCGGTCGCATTTTACAGCGTACAGGTTTTTAAATATCTCATCCTGGGCCTCCTGCCCGATTGTCAGTGCAGTCACCTCCACGTCACGGCCGCTCAGCCTCATCTGATCCGCCAGCCTCAGTCCATTTTCCAGGGCCGCCTCATCATAGCAGCCCAGCTGCTTTCTGGTGTAGGAGACATCCACCTCCCCATCTGCTGCGCTGCGCCAGTCCTCCTCCATCACAGTGTCCAGATCATGAACCACCTTAAAACAGATTAATATGCGAAACTGCTGATTTTCCTTGTACATATGGGCTCCTCACGATTACCTTGTGTTTTAAAATTTCCTATGTTATGATGAATCATAATACAATCTTGTCCAGGGGGGTTATTCAAATGATCACTCAATTCTACAAAAAAACAGGGATACTCACCAATTACCTGGCCAGAGAATTTCTTTCCAGTGAGGTTGGAGACAAGTGTCCCACCATTGCCTACTGTACGGAGACCTTCCACGTCTCCAGAGGTACGGTACAGGACGCCATGATCATTCTGGAGGATTCCGGCTGCATTTCCACGGAAAAGATGCGCAAGCGCGGCACCATCCTCACTGCCCTCAATAAAAAGAAGCTTTATAAAATGTCCGGCATTGACACCATCACCGGCACCATGCCCCTTCCTCTTTCTCTGGAGCTGCAGGGACTTGCCTCCGGGGTCTGTATATCCATGGAGGCCAGCCCGGTTCCCTTTGCATTTGCCTATATCCAGGGAAGCTCCCAGAGGCTTAAGCTGCTCAGCCGTTCCATATATGATTTCACCATCACATCGTGGACCACAGCCAAACGTCTGATGCCCCAATTCCCGGATATAGAGGTGGTCACCGGCCTTTCCGATTCCATCTACTCAAAAGAATATACCCTCTATGTATCCGCGGACAAGGGCGGCTGCCTGCGTGACGGACTGGTGGCTGCCTCTGACCCGCTCTGTACGGATCAGACCGTCCTTCTCCATCAGCTGACCGATGCATATGATATCCGGCATATTGAAGCGCCGTTCTCAACCCAGCGCGCCCTGCTGCTGGACGGCGGCTGTGACATCATCCTCATCCGCAACCATCCGCAGCTGAACGTATCCCCTGCATGCAAGGCCGTTACTGTCCCGCAGGAGCTTTACAACAGGGCCGAAATCACCACTCCTGTGGTTCTGGGGAACAAGAACAATTATGGAATGAACAGCCTCCTCAGCTACTATCTGAAGCCATCGGAAATATCCGCCACCCAGCAATCCATTCTCGATAAGACAATGCGTCCCCGATTTTATTGACACCCAAAGGGGATGTCACATATTTGCGGCATCCCCCTTCTGCTATTTCAGGGTCCCTTTACTTCCCCAATTCTCATACTCCGTTATGGTCACATATACCTGCCCCGGGTCCATACCAGCCGCTTCACCCAGAATCCGGTAGACCTGTTCCGTGAACGCCTTATTGTCCTCATAAGGGGCGCTTTTATAGCACCTCACATCCACATAGGCAGCCGCCTGTTCCTGTTTTCCGCCCATGTACATGGTATTCCCGTCCAGGAACTCCGTCAGCAGCAAATCTTCCCTTTTATTGGGAATCAGGCTGATTGCAGCCCCTATGTCCGCCTTGATCCTGTCCTTTTCGGCTTCCGGCAGTTTCTTAGAAATATGTACTCCTATATATGGCATCGCTTAACCTTCCTTCTGTTCTTTTTCCAAATCCTTTAACATCACCAGGACGCCGGGATTCATAATATTGTTGGGGTCCAGCAGCTGCTTTAACTCGATCATCAGCGGATAGGACGTACCGTGCTCCTTCCACGCCATGGGCACCCGCTTTTTCCCCATTCCATGATGGTGCACACAGCCTCCGGTCTCATATTTCAGCACTTCATTGCAGATGGCATGGACCATTCTGGTGTGTTCTCCATCAGCGGCTTCCGGTGAGCTCATCTTCAGCTGGTACACGAAATATATGTTGGTTCCGTTGATATAGCTGTGGGACACATGCCCTCCCAGCATAACCAGGTTCTCGATCTGAGGCGGCACATTGGCCATCACATCATCATAGATCTTCACAATGTCCGTCCAGCTTGCGGATATTTCTGTGGTTGAATAGACTGTCTGTGTCTGCCGGTACTTTTCAGCACGTGCCGTCCCCTTATACTGGTCACAGAGGTCGTTGCGGTGAATCATCCAGTGTTCCACTGCCTTGGTTCCCACGTACTCGCCCCCGTACTGGAGCGCGATCTCATGGATTCTGTCCCCTGTGGCTTTTGCTATCTTCCCCGGCCCTTCCGCTGCAAAGAACATGAATGATTCCTCATCCTTCAGCTTCACGCTTCCGAAATTATAGTCCATATCAGGTTTATCATAGAGACGGACCACCGACGGTTTATATCCCTCAACAATGATCCTGCGCAGCGCTTCAAAGCCGGTTTTCATATCCTTCATGATATAGCCGCCCATCCACATATCGTCCGGGTAGTAGGGAAACAGCTTCACCGTAACCTCAGTGATAAAGCCCAGCGCACCCTCGCTGCCCATGAAGATATGCCGCAGATCAGGGCCGGCAGACCGCCTTGGCACGTTCCGTATCCGCATGATCCGGCCATCCGGCGTCACCGCTTCCATCCCGCAGATCATGTCCTCCATGGCGCCGTAATAGGTTGAAAACTGCCCTATGCTTCTGGTGGCCACCAGGCCCCCCATCTGGGCCATGGGCCGGGACTGGGGGCTGTGTCCTGTGGTGAGTCCCAGACGGTTCACCTGGTCCTCCACCTCCTGCAGCGGCGCGCCGCACTGGCAGGTCACCATCATATTATCCACATCTATTTTTAATATCTGATTCATATTGGAGGCATCCAGTATGATTGTGTCCTCACAGATTACCTCCAGCAGTCCTTCCCCGCCGGATGCGCCCGTCCTGGGGATAACGTGGATTATATTTGCATTACAGTAGGACAGCACCGAAGATATCTGCTCCGTCGTGTACGCATTTACAATTGCAATGGGAAGAGGGGTCTGATACTGGTCAAATGCCTTTGCATAGCTTCTGTTATAGCTGTCCCCCAGTTTCAGGGACTGTTCATCAGTCAGCACATGTTCCTCTCCCACAATCTCCTTCAGCCTGCCAAGGGCCTGTTCCATTGATACATTCATATTGATTCCTCCTCGTTATTCACTCATTCTACTTTATGATATATGGGGACTGCTGGGGGTCAGGCCTCTGGGCTCCATCCGGCAGCAGACCTGCCAGCTCCATCATCCGTTCTGTTTTCCATCTCTCCTCGTCCACCCGCAGGTGGAAGCCCATGCCGTTGGGGCAGAAACGGGCTTCAGAGGGAATCTCTGCTGCCATATGCCCCCTGAGCAGACGGACGATCACCATGTTGTGGCTGACCACCCCAACCGTGGAGATCCCCTCCATGCGGCAGTCCGCCAAGATCCGGTCAAATGCCCGCAGCATCCGCTGTTCCACCTCCCCAAAGGTCTCACCGCCGGTCAGCCCGGCCTCCGGGCGCTGTGCAGCCCAGCCCTCATAGAGCTCTGTTTCTGCAAATGCCCTGACCGGCCTTCCCTCATACAGGCCAAAATCCATCTCCACCAGGCATGGCTCCACCCGCGGCCTGCACTGTTCCAGGCTCCTTCCAAACACCAGGGCGGCTGTCTCCATACACCGCCTCATAGGACTGACATAAACTGCTTCAGGCTGTGGGAAGGGATGTTTCCTTACCATATCTTTGATCCGGTCCCTGCCCTCATGGGACAGCTCCACATCCCTGCGCCCCACCAGGACGCCCTGTTTGTTGTTCTCCGTCTCCCCGTGCCTGACGAGATAAATATCTGCAATCATAGGCTACTGCCCTGCTTTCTCCATCTTTTCCATATGTTTTCTTCCCCTCTCAGGAAGGAACAGCGTTAAAATCCCAAAAATAAAGGGCGACAGGCAGCAGATTGCCATTGCATTGTAAAGTCCCATGGATTCTCCCAGAACACCTGCCAGAGTTCCGCCAAGAGAACTACCCACGCCCACCATGGTGAGGATACAGCTGATTCCAAGGGTGACTGTCCTTGGCTGCACCCCAGGCAGCTTATACAGTGTTGTAAATGCAATCGGCACAAAGGCATAGGCCCCGAAACCTGCCACGATGGAACATATGCAGAGAATGGGCATGCTGCCGGTCTGAAGCATTCCAAAATATGCGGCCGGCAGAATGAATCCCCAGGGCCATATCATCAGCTTATCGTACCCGATCTTATTGGTGATGCTGGGGGAGATAAAGGAGGCAATGGCAGAAGCAATGGGGAATAATCCCAGCACGAAGCCGGCTTCTCCCAGCGTCAGCCCCAGGGACTCTGTGGCATAGGTAGGCCAAAACGTATAAGTGGCAATCCACACCAGGCTGGTCCCCGGCCATCCAAGTGCAAGCAGCCATACTTCCTTTAGTTTCAGTGCTGCTTTTAAAGGCTCCAGGAATTTTGCATCGCTTTTCTTGAACTCCTGCCCCTCTTTTTCCCTGTAAATAACTGCAAAAACAACGGCGATTATAATCAAGGCTATGCCCAGGGTAACCATCACATTTCTCCAGCCGCTGAGCATGGCAATCAGAGAGGTTACGGCTACGGTTCCCAGCGCCTGCCCCACAGGGCCGATACAGTTTTCAATACCGTTTACATAGGCAATGCGCTTCTGCGGCACCCAGCTGATCTTGATTGGAACCAGAGGGGATACAATGCCTGCCGCCGCTACGGATGTCAGCGCGCGTCCTACCATTAGCATTTCCACATTTTTTGCCATCCCCTGCAGCACCAGGGCAAGCCCTGCACACAAGTACACCAGCATCAGCACATATTTCGGATTGATCTTGGCGACAAACAGCGCAATGGGAATCGTTGCAACCGCTTTAAAGATCCATCCGGCGGCGCTCAGATAGCCGGAGGCTTCAATACCAAATCCCAGATCTTCTCTCATGCTGGGGAGCATCATCCCCAGTGCAAACACTGCCAGGTTTACCGCCAGCACCGCCACCCAAGCCACAGAAATCATGGACCACGCCCTGCTGCTTATTCTTTCGCTTTCTTTACCCATAAGTGACCTCCTCACCTTTTCACTGCAGCCAGTTCAGGGACCGTTCCACTGCCTTTGACCACACGCTGTAATTCTCCTTATACAGTTCTGCCTTCTCATCCGGTTCAAATGTTTTCCGGGACTCCACCATGTCTTTCACATCCTGCTTAGTGATTAACCCCATCTGGATTGCCGCCATCTGGGCGGCTCCCAGCGCCGTGGCTTCCACAGAGGCCGGGCGGTCCACCTTCATGTCCAGGAGATCTGCCATCAACTGCCCCACCAGGTCGCTCCTGGACACCCCGCCGGATATCTTCACTTCCTGCATGTTGACCTGAAACTCCCGCTGCAGCTTCTCAAAGCTGGCGCACACGGCATATGCCACCGCCTCCAGCGTTGCCCTCACAAAATGTGCTTTCTTGGCCGTGCCAGATATCCCCATGTAAGCGGCTCTCGCCGAGTAATCCGCCACAGGCACCGTAAGCCCTGCCAGCGCAGGGACAAAATATACGCCGCCGTTATCCGGAACAGAGTTCGACACATTGTCAATCTCAGAGATGTCGTCCAGCCATCCCAGGTTCTCCTTCATCCACTCCAGAACCGCGCCGGTAGTCGAACAATAGGCTTCCACAGAGTAATTGATCTCATCTCCTATCTTCCACGCCACCTTCGGCACCGAGCTTCCCCGCCCCTGGGTCTCCTCCGGAAGCCTGTCACCCAGATTAACCATGAAGAAGCTTCCTGTTCCATTAGTGGCCCTGCCGGTATTTTTCTCATGGCAGCCCTGGGAAAACAGGGAGGCCTGCTGATCTGAAATGATTCCGGCAATGGGTATCTCCACTCCCAGGATTTCCGCATCCATCATGCCGTAGTCGTCTGCGCAGCCCCTGATCTCACAGAAAGCGTCCATGGGATACCCCAGGTAATCCTTAAGAAGCCGTTCCGGCCACCGGATCTCCCTGCCGGGCACCATGCCGATCATCACACTGGCGTTGGTCACGTCCCCAGCAAACACTTTCCCCTTTGTCAGCTTATACACCAGCCAGGTATCCACGGTGCCGAAATACAGTTCTCCCGCTTTCATCCTCCGCTCCAGCTCCGGCTCTGCCTCCAGTACCCCGGGAAGGGCAACCGGTATGGTGACCGGGCGCACGGCCGGCGCCAGTTCAGGACACAGCTCCAGGAATCTGGGGTCTTTAAGCACCATGTCCACCCTGTCCCGGGAACGGCTGTCCTGCCATACCACAGATTTCCGCACGGGCTTACCGGTGTCCCTCTCCCACAGGGTCCAGGTGGCGCGCTGGGTTGTGATCCCCACACAAAGAATCTGTGAGGCGTCGATCCCCAGCTTCTCCACTGCTTTCTGGCAGCAGATCACGGATTTGCCGTAGATTTCCTCCGGACTCTCCTCCACAATCCCTCCGTCCCTGTAGTCCACATCCAGTTTCTCATAATGTTCCCCCGCAATCTGGAATTCCCTGTCGTAAAGCATTGCCCGGACGCCTGTTGTACCTTCGTCAATGACTAAAATGTACTGTTCCATTCTTCCTCCTTTACACTATACTGGTTTTCACTGCCCCTTCTACCTTTAAGTCAGGTCGAAGTTTCTGCCAATCAGTGCCGGAATATTTGTATGTTCTGTCCTGTTTCTGCCTCCTTTCCATCATTTTATATGTATGTTAAATCATACAAATACCCCGCACTTTTTGTATGTTTTATCGTACTTTAACAGTAAAAATGATCTTCTCTTCTATCTTCTGACCATGGTCCTGGCTGCCAAAATGTTGACGCCGGTTCCGCAGATGTCCTCCAAAACCACATCCCCACAGCTCACAGGCGCTTCCACCGTAATCCTGTACAATGCCTGCAGGCACTCTCTCAGCTTTGCTTTCGGGACCTCCTGCTCTGAAATCACCGGCAGCCTCGGCAGGGCAGCATTTTCAATCACCACAGTGGTGGTCACCATGCGCACCGGCGCCGTATGTTCCGCGATGGCATAGCGCTCCCCTCTTCTGCACTGATTTCCCCTGGTCTTATATCCGTCCCCATCCCGGCTCACCTCAACCGCGCAGCTCACCGGACAGACAATACACGTATATGTGCTGTTTTCCATGGTTATCCCTCCACAATCCTGAACTCTGGAATGGCATTTTCCGCCACATGCACCTTGGATGCCAGCATCTCCGGGGGAGCTACAGAGTTGTGACGCTCCTTCTTTACGATCTCCTGACCCACAGCACACTGGAGCAGAACTTTCTTCCCAGGCGCTTTTACCCGCATGAAAAATGTCACTTCCTCACCGGAACAGTCTGCCCGCAGCTTCTGAGGCACCACGAAATTGATTCCCTCCCCGGCCTTCACCTCACGGTAAATGGGATGTTCCGGCAGTTCCCCCCGCAGATACTTCACAGCTCCCCCGGCGGCGATCTCCCCGGACTGGGACACATAATCCACCAGGTCAAACACCACGGCCACATTTCCGCAGGCAAATATCCCCGGACAGCTGGTCATAAAGCAATTGTCCACAACCGGCCCTTTTGTCTTAGCATCGATCTGGATTCCGGCCTCCCTGGACAGCTCATTTTCCGGTATCAGCCCTACCGCAAGCACCAGAAGGTCACAGGGAATCTCCCGCTCTGTCCCAGGGACAGGCCTTCTGTTCTCATCCACCTTGCAGACCGTGACGGACTCCACCCGCTTGTTCCCTTTTATTTTGACCACAGTATCAGACAGGTGGAGCGGAATACCATAGTCATCCAGGCACTGGACAATGTTCCTGGTAAGGCCGCCGGGCGCGGGCATTACCTCGTAAACGCCCTCCACCTGGATTCCCTCCAGCGTCATCCGCCTGGCCATAATCAGCCCAATATCACCGCTGCCCAGAATAACCGCCTTTTTGCCGGGCAGATACCCCTCCATATTGATATAGCGCTGGGCCGTCCCCGCCGTCATCACCCCTGCGGGGCGGGAACCGTAGATCAATACCTGGCTGGCCGTCCGTTCCCTGCAGCCCATGGCCAGGATCACGGCTTTACACTGCAGCCGCAGCATCCCCTCTTTTGGATTGCAGGCATAGATAACCTTATCCTCCGTCAGCTCCAGGACAATGGTGTCCAGCTTCACTTCAATCCCGCTGCCCTCCAGACGGTCAATAAACCGCTGGGCATATTGGGCCCCCGAGAGCCTCTCGTTGAACCGGTGGATGCCGAATCCATCGTGGATGCACTGCTGGAGAATGCCTCCCAGCTCCATATCCCGCTCCAGGATCACCACCTGTCCGGCTCCCAGCCGCTTCGCTTCCAGAGCCGCCGCCAGACCGGCCGGGCCGCCTCCGATTACCGCTATGTCTATGTGCAATTCTTTCATCTAAAGGCGCCTCCTTCCATCTCCCTGCGATTTGGCTCAGCCAGCACATTGCTGCCTTCTCCCTTCAGGGTTATGTCAACCCAGTCCTTGCCCAGCTCCCTTGCCAGAAGCTCGAGAACTCTCGGCTGGCAAAAGCCTCCCTGGCAGCGCCCCATGCCTGCCCTGGTCCGTCTCTTGATTCCGTCTATGCTGGTGGGCGTCACCAGAGAATGGACGGCATCCAGTATCTCGCCCTCGGTAATCTGCTCACAGCGGCAGATCACCTTCCCATACCTGGGATCTCTGCTGATCAGCTCATCCTGCTCCTGGTGGGACAGGTGGCGGAATGCTGCTCTGGGCGGTTCGATGGGGTCATAATCCGGTCTCTCCCTTAGGGGTTCACCAGCATTTTCCAGATCCTCTGTCAGAATCCCCACTGCCATTCTGGCCACGGCCGGGGCAGATGCCAGCCCCGGAGACTGGATTCCCCCAACATTGATAAAGCCGTGGGTTTTATGGGACATTTCTATGATGAAATCCTCCTTGAAATCAGCAGGCCTGGTGCCGGCAAAGATGCGGATGATGTCCCCGTATCCCACATATGGATTGGTGTTTCTGGACATGGCGTACGCCAGATCCTCGGGGGTTGTGTCCACATCCTCCTTATTGGGAACCTCCGTGGCGGACGGGCCCAGCAATATATTGTGTTCCGGAGTCAGGCACATGCCTCCGCCTTTGGACTCCACATTTTTCTTCACAGTCTCTTCCCTGACGGTAATGCCGCCCATCACGTGAAACAGCGGCGGGCATGCCTTATCCAGAATGGCTATGGTCCCTTTTCTGGGATGGATGGTGAAGCACCGGTCCCCCGCCAGATCCGACATCTCATCTGCATAGACACCGGCACAGTTGATCACATACCTGGCCCTGATAATGCCCTGCTCCGTCACAACACCTTCCACCTGCCCGTCCCTGTGCAGGATCTCCCCCACCGTACAGTTGAGCAGGAATTTCACGCCGTTTCTGGCGGCATTCTCCGCCAGCGCCACCACTACCTCATACGGTTCCACCACGCCCATGGAGGGCAGCCACAGCGCTGCCACGGCCCGTTTGCCCAGCCGCTCCAGCTCAATGCCGAACTTGGGGTCAAGCTCCCCGGCTTCCTCATGGCTGACCATGCGCGCGCCGTCCACACCGTTTTTCACCGCCGTCTCATACATCTGCCGTATCCCGGGAACCAGCTTTTCCTCTGTTGTGGCGCGGATCGAGCCGCACCGCTCCAGATGGAAGTTCAGCTCATCTGCCCACTGGGTGTACATCCGGTTCCCCTCCACGTTCAGCCTTGCCTTGAGCGTTCCGGGGGCCACCGCATGGCCCGCATGGATATCTCCGTTGTTGGCCTTGCTTGCGGCGCTTGCCACGTCATCCCCCATCTCAGCCACAACAATCTTCAAATCGTACCTGGCCAGCTCCCTGGCGATTCCGCAGCCGGACACCCCCGCTCCGATGATGACCACGTCCGCTGTGTCAATCTCCCCAATCTGCCGCCCCTGTTCAGCGTATCTGCTGTAGTTCTTTCTGGGAATCTCCACGCCCTTAGCCTCCATATTGCTGACCACATTGCGCACGCCCGGCATCTTTGCAATACGGTGCCCTGCATCCACCAAGGTCTGCCACGAGGCGCAGGTGCCCTCAAGGGTTACAATTCCCCTGTCATCCACCACCGCCCCGGCGTTCTCCACCTGGAAATCCTCCTCCATTATTTTCAGGATTTCATCTACCACTTGCTTCTCCTTTCTATCCCCGTAGCTATATGTACGATAAAACATACAAAAAATATTTATAAAAACACTATAGTATATAGGGT
>URUZ01000088.1 GCA_900551225.1 uncultured Clostridium sp. | reverse complement strand
CCCCTCTGGCAGGGACAACCTGTGCGGCCACCGGTTTGACCGCCAGTACGGGCAGCTTCCCGTGGGATATGACCACAAGTACGTGTACTCCCATTTCGGCTACAACTTAAAGGCCACGGACATGCAGGCAGCCATCGGCTGCGCCCAGCTGGAGAAGTTCCCCACCTTTGTGGAGCGCCGCCGCCATAACTTTGACCGTTTGTGGGAGGGGCTTAAGGACGCGCAGGACAAGCTGATCCTGCCCCAGGCCTGCCCCGGCTCCAGACCCAGCTGGTTCGGATTCTTAATCACCTGTAAAGAGGGTGTGGACCGCAACAAGGTGGTTCAGTTCGTGGAGCAGAAGGGCGTTCAGACCAGAATGCTGTTCGCAGGCAACCTGACCAGACACCCCTGTTTTGACCAGCTCAGGGAATCCGGCGCAGGATACCGGGTGGCAGGCAGCCTTAAGACCACTGACCGCATTATGTCCGACACCTTCTGGGTGGGCGTGTACCCGGGCATGACAGATGAGATGATCGATTACATGGCAAAGACGATAAAAGAGGCTGTTGCACAGCAGCAGTAGCTGCAAAACCGCGGCGGCACAACAGCGGCGGCACAACAGCGGCAGCACACCAGCCGCAGCACAACAGCCGTATATAAAGGAGTCAGGCAAAATGGCTTTATCATACGATATGAGCAGGGTCCATGAGGCCAATCTGAAGATTTTAAAGGAGATTGACCGGATCTGCCGTAAATACAAGATTAAATACGTTCTGGATGCAGGCACCCTCATCGGCGCGGTGAGGGGCCACGGCTTTATTCCCTGGGATGACGATGCGGATGTGGCCTTTACCAGAAGCCAGTTCGAGGCCTTCCGGAAGGTGGCGGGGCGGGAACTGCCGCCCCAGATGGAGCTTCTGGACCCGGATTCATACCGGGGCGGGAAGGCATTTTACGATTTCACCCCCAGGATCATCTACAAGAACAGCCGCTGCCATCAGGACACCCCGGAGATGGCATTTTATGAGGGGAAGCTGAACCACCTGTGGGTGGATCTGTTCATCATTGACCGGCTGCCGAAGAGCGGGCTGGGGATCTGGTGGACCAGGTTCCTGCAGAAGGCGGTGTACGGCATGGCCATGGGCCACAGGTACAAGCTGGATTTTAAGAAATACAGCCCGCTTCACAAGCTGTTCGTGGGAGGCCTGGCCGCTGTGGGGCGAATTGTTCCCATGAAGGCCATATTCGCAGCCCAGAGAACCATCTCCCTGATGAACAGGCGCAGCAGGGGGGAACTGCGCTACTACAGCAACTACCAGCCGGACTTTCTGTACGTGACCGTGCATAAGGACTGGTGTGACAATGTGGAGGACATGGATTTTGAGGATACCCGGCTGATGGTGCCAAAGGGCTGGCATCAGGTGCTGACCGAGGTGTATGGGGATTACATGCAGCCGCCGCCTGAGGACAAACAGGTTCCCACCCACTCTAGCCTGGAGATCCAGGTATTTGATTAGATCATTACGGCAGACGAAAGGAAAGCAGACATCTCGATGGACAGGAAAGTATCGGTTGTAGTATCTGTATACAATGAAGAAAAGGCGTTGGAAGATTTTTACAGGGAGGCGGAGCATGTGCTAAACGGCCTGGACTGGGATTATGAGCTGTTGTTTGTCAATGACGGCAGCGCGGACCAGAGCCTTAGAATTCTGGAGCTTCTGGCACAGCGGGACCCCAGGGTGAAGGTGGTCAGCTTCTCACGGAATTTCGGCCACGAGGCGGCTATGATCGCGGGCCTGGACTATGCCGGCGGGGATGCCATCATCTGCATGGATGCGGATCTCCAGCATCCGCCCCAGTGTATTCCCCAGATTTTGGAAAAAATAGGGGAAGGATACCAGGTGATCAGCATGGTCCGCACCAGGAACAAGTCGGCGGGGCTTGTGAAGAACATCACCTCCTCCGGCTTTTACTGGCTGATCAACCACATTTCCGATGTACATTTTGAGCCAAACGCCTCTGATTTCTTTGCCATCAGCCGCCATGTGGCCCAGGTGCTGAAGGACAACTACAGGGAGAAGGTGCGCTTTCTCAGAGGATATGTGCAGAATGTGGGATTTGAAAAGACATCCATTGAGTATGAGGCGGCGGCCAGAGTGGCCGGGGAGAGCAAATACAGCCTGAAGAAGCTGTTTACCTTTTCCATCAACACAATCCTGTGTTTTTCCAACATGCCCCTGAAGCTGGGCATCTATCTATGCGGGCGTATTCTCCGGCCTGCTGGGGCTGGCGGTGATGGTGTACACCCTGTTCACCCGCCAGGGAGCGCCCAGCGGATACGCCACCATTGTGGTGCTGATCTGTTTTATGTTCGCCATGATGTTTTTGATCATGGGAATTATTGGAGAATATATAGCAATTCTCTTCACAGAATTAAAGGACCGGCCCATCTATATTGTGGATAAAACCAGCAATTTAAAGGGCAAATCCTCCTAAAGGCAGGTTCCGGGAAAGAGGCGGCCCGTTTTAAATACGCCAATGTTCACAGAAATTTTATATGAGCTTCATTGACATTGGATGGAAACTATGGTAAAAATTTAGAGGTAACGAAAAAGCAGATAGATCACGTTCTGCTTTTTTATTCCTAACAGCATGACAAGTTGTCACATATGTCGGATGCACACAAGATAAAGGGAGAAGTGATATGCCCACCCAGCGGTTTTTTAATTTAAAGGAAGAAAAGCGGAGAGCCATCGTGGAGGCTGCGGTTCATGAATTTTCCAGAGTGCCGTACTCGGCCGCGTCCATCAACCAGATTATCAAAGAAGCGGACATTTCCAGGGGAAGCTTTTACACCTATTTTGAGGACAAGGACGATCTGATGCGCTATCTGATCGGGGACTTCCGGGAGATGTGCCGGGAGAAGGTGTTTGCAGAACTGGAGGCCAGGAAGGGAGATCCCTTTGAGGCCGCATGTTCCCTGCTGGCCCAGGTGATGGCCTATGGGAACTGCCTGCGGGGCGTGAAAATGTACAGGAATGCCCTGACAGACCTGAATATGGTATCCCAGAACCAGCTGTTCGGGGTAAAAGGATTTCTGTACAAGGATGAGATCTATGCAAAATATATCCACGAGCTGTACATAAGGATTGACAGCAGCCGTTTCCCCATACGGGATGAGAAGAAACTGGCCTGTCTGGTAGAGATGATGCAGGTGATGATTGTGAAGGCAATCTCCATGTTTTACATGGGCCTGGCGGACCCGGATACCCTGATGTCGGTTACGCGGGATCAGATGAACATTTTGAAAAATGGAGTCCTCTCCCGACCAGAGGCCCAGTGATGAAGAAAAGGAGAACAACTATGAAAAACAGCAGTAAACTGTCCGGCGGACGCCGTGGACTGGCGGCTGCCCTGACGGCCTGCCTGCTGGCAGGCTCCATGCCTGTCACTGCATTGGCAGCCAAACGTCCCAATGACAATATGACCGATACAGAGGCCCCGGCGCCTGACATCAACAAGGATTTAACACCGGAGTTTGCCTATTCCCAGGATAAATGGGCAGCGTTGAAGGACAATGTGATGGAGTACGGGGAGCTGGCGGACCTGATCCATGAGTATAACCCCACGGTCCGCAGCAACAGGGAATCCTACAATGATATGAAGGGCAAGACCCTCAATGATGTGTATCAGGAAGTGATGGATGATGTGGATACCATCTGGTCCAGCGCAGACTCGGACAATGACGTGGCCATGGCCAATGTCAACATGTCCGCAAGCCTTCTCCAGCAGCAGGCCGACGACCTGTACGAGGACCCGGAGATGGAGAAGATTAAATACGACCAGACAGAGGCAAGCCTGGTGGCACAGGCCCAGCAGCTGATGGCCACCTATGAGCAGTCCAGGTATACTCTGGAGAATTTAAACAGTACCAGGGACCTTATGCAGGAGCAGTACGGTGCCGCCGTGGCCCGCCAGGCAGCCCAGGTGGGCACCCAGACCGATGTGCTGAACGCCCTGAAAAGTGTCCAGGATCAGGATGCAGCCATCCTGTCCTCCCAGAAATCAGCGAACAACGTGCACCGTTCCCTGTGCCTGATGCTGGGGTGGCAGGCGGACAGCCAGCCGGAGATCCGGGATCTGCCGGAGCCGGACCTGGCCAGAATCGACGGTATGAATCCGGAGGCGGATCTGGAAACGGCCCTTGCCAACAACTATGATATCCGTTATTACCAGAAGAAGGTGGGCAACCTGACATCCGGCTCCCTGATCGAGTCCACCAAGGCCACCATCCAGGACACCCAGAACACGGTGACCAACTCCTTAAAGACCAACTACAACAAGGTTCTGACCACCAGGGATACTCTGAACACTGCCCAGGCCCAGCTTCAGCTGGCCACGGTGAACCTGAACACAGCGGCAGCCAGGCTGGCCGCGGGATCTGCAGCCAAACTCGACTATATGGCGGCGGAGAACGAGTTCCTCACTGCGAAGAATACGGTGGAAACCACCAAACTGCAGCTTCAGCTGGCCATAGAGTCCTACGACTGGGTCGTCAAAGGTCTGACTTCCAATTAGGATAACGGAGGATGAATATGATGAAGAATAAAAATAACAGCCGGAGAATGGCCTGCCTGGGGCTTGCGGCCGCAATGACCATGGCCTCCTGCATGAGCGCCTTTGCCGACGAACCGGCTGCTGTGCCTGGGGACGGCTATGAGGCGTATCTGGCCCGCCTTCAGGATAACCACATGGAGTACGGCGAGCTGTTTGACCTGGTTAAGAATTATTACGGGCCAATCAAAAGCGGATACGCGGCCATTGATGATATCAAGGGCAATACCTCAGACATTGCCATGGAGAGCCGTGTGATGGCCGACGACATGGCTGACCAGGAGCGGGAGTTAAAGGACGCCATGAAGGAGATGCCGGTGGTCCCGGGTGAAGTCAGGGAAGCCCTGGCCCAGCTTCAGGGCGGTATCAAGGAACTGAAAAAAGGGGCCACAAAGGTGGAGCGCACCGTAGACAATTTCGGCTCTAAATACAAGGCGGTGGACCGCAAGACCAACGGCCTGGTTCAGACGCTGGAATCCCTGATGAACCAGTATGAACAGCTGACGGCCCAGCGCCCTCTGGTGGCCAAGTCCGTGGAGCTGGCCCAGAAGGCCAGGGATATGCAGGTGACCATGCAGGCCCAGGGCCTGGTGGCGGACGCAGGCGTTCTCTCGGCGGCAGCCCAGCTCTCCAGCGCCCAGGACCAGCTGGCCAGCATTGATTCGGGCATTGACCAGCTGAGAAAGACCCTGTGCAAGTTCACCGGCTGGAACGTGGATACCGGCAGCCCGGAGATCGGCCCTGTTCCCCACGCTGATGTGGCGGCCATTGCGGCCATTGATGTGGACGCGGATAAGGAGAAGGCGGTCAACAACAACTACAGCCTGATCGCACTGAGAGGCCAGGCGGGCGGCGGCATGAATCTGGTGGAGTCCCAGACCACCAAGAGCACTACCCAGACCAGGAATAAGCTGCGCACTGTGGAGTACAGTGAGAATACTGTCCGCTCCAATATACAGACACTTTACGACACCATTCTGGAGAAGAAGGTGCAGTATGATTCCGCTTCCACTGCCTGGCAGAGCGCCCAGCTGAGCTGGAACGCGGCCCAGATACAGAGGCAGAACGGCTCTGTCAGCGACATACAGTTTCTTCAGATGGAACTGGCTTACCTTCAGGCCCAGTCCGGTTATCACTGCGCGGACCTGGAGCTTCAGCAGGCTATGAAGAATTATGAATGGGCGGTAAAGGGCGTTGATATCAGCGCAGAATAGAAATTAATGAACAATAATCCTCGGTTTACGGCTGGAATCAGAAAATGCTGGGTTTCACGCCGGAGATTGAGGATTTTTGTCATTAAATAGTTAAATATACATAAAAATAGTATAAATAATGAAAGATGTCTATTGCATTAATGACAAAAAGGTGTTATTATTTGTTCACAGGGGATATATAATGATTTACGAGGAGGTGCATTTCAACCATCTGAGGTTCTGTTTTGAGAGTAGAGGTGATTCTATGTTGATGCGACAAGTTGACCTTCGGACCACGGCTCCAAGACCGTTTCCGATTTCTTATCTGATTCAGACCGCCAATCAATTTGACTGTGACATCTTCGTGACAAGCGAGGCTGAAACCGCCAACGTAAAGAGTTACGACGAGGTCAAGCGAATCAGGATGTGTGCAGGTCCCTTGACATTCTACTTTAAGGGGAGTGACGAAGGGGAAGCAGGCGACCGGATACAGAGATTTTTTACGGCAGGATAATAAAAGGAGATTAAAAAACATGCAGTTCAGAAAGTAAAGGAGAGCCTGGTAAACATGGCTCTCCTTTTCGTTATGTGAGTGAAGCATTTTTACTTTTTGACTTCTATATCCAGATAGTGCCTGGCATCCTTGAAGAAACTTCCCACAATCAGCACGATGATAAAACCAATTGGGAACGCGGCGATGATGGACACGCTCTGCAGGTTCGCCATGGAGTTCTCCGAGAAGATCAGGGCAATGGGGAACAGCATCAGCACAATGGCCCAGAACAGCTTCACCCGCCGGTCCGGCTCCTCATCGGCATCCAGGGATTTATAGGAGTAGGAGGAGGCCACCATGGTCAGCGCGTCAAAGGAAGTGGCGTAAAAGGCGATCATTGTGACGGCCAGAAGGATCAGCCCCAGCTGTGCCATGGGCAGGGTCTCCACAATGGAGATAATGGCCTGATACAGGTCCTGGGACTGGGCGTACAGGGACATCAGGTCCAGCTTGCCGTGGACCTGCAGGCCCAGGCCGTAGTTGCCCAGGATGATGAATGAGGTGAATGTGCCTGCCAGTCCGAAGAAGTAGCCGCCCAGCACCGTCTGCCGGATGGTGCGCCCCCTGCTGATGGTGCCGATGAAGAAGGGGGTGGCCACACACCATACCATCCAGTAGGCCCAGTAGAAGATCGTCCAGGTCTGGGGGAAGGAGGAGGTGCGCATGGCGTCTGTCCAGGTGGACAGGGATATAAAGTTCTGGGTCAGATTGCCCAGGGCCGTAAGCCCGGTTTCCACAATATACCGCGACTCGCCGCCGCAGAAGAACACGTAGGCCAGCAGGCCGAAGAACAGGTACACGCAGGAGGCGGCCAGCTTAGCCACGCCCTCCATGCCGAAATAAACAGCCAGAGTGTATACCACGCAGATGATCACCAGAATGGCAATGGTCAGCAGGTTGGTCTCAGCGATTCCGAATACGCGGCTGATGGCCATGGACAGCAGGGGAGTGGCCAGCGAGAAGGTGGTGGCTGTTCCGGCCAGCAGCGCAAATACCGCGGTCAGGTCAATGACCTTGCCCCAGACCCCGTCCACCCGTTTGCCCAGCAGCGGGCGGCAGGCCTCGGAATACTTCTGCTTGCTGCGTTTGCGCACATGGATCATGAAGCCAAAGGATACGGCCAGGATCATATAGAAGCTCCATGGGATAGGACCCCAGTGAAACAGCGGGTAGGTGGAGGCCCAGTCCTGGACAGAGCCCATGGCTCCAATGTGGGATTCCCCGGCGTAGAGCATCCACTCGCACAGGGAGTAGAACAGGATGTCGGCCGCCAGGCCTGCGGTAAACATCATGGAACCCCACTGGAACGCAGAATACTGGGGCTTCTCCAGTTCACCCAGCCTGATCTTGCCGTAGCGGGAAAATGCCATGTACAGGGAACAGATCAATGCGCCCAGGCCCAGGATCAGATAGTAGCTGCCCAGCTGGTCCCCCAGAAAGAAGCGGATGGATGCCAGCGTGTTGGCAGAAGCCTGGGGATAGGCCATAAACAGGCCGCACAGCACCAGGATGGATACAAAGGGTATAACTGTGACGATCCAGTCCAGGCGCTTTCCAATGGACTGCGGGGCGGGTGAGTTGTGTTCCTGTTTCATAGCTTTTGTCCTCCTTGTTGTGAACACTTGACAGCCATACTGAGGCAGCCGGTGTATAAATGTAAATGTGAGCGAATGTTCAAAAATAATTAAAATCAAATGATATTGAACATATTATCACCATGCAGTGGAAAAATCAAGAGGTAAATGAAATTTTATCAAGAATAACAATAATTTCGTAAGAAAAAAAGGCTATTAAATTACAGGTTTGTCCGCTATAATAATAACGTTGAAAATAAAGGAGGACTAAATATATGAAGAATTTCAGAAAATTTTCCGCGCTTTTCCTTTTATGCGTGGCCCTTCTCTGCGGTTGTACCCAGAGTAATATTGTATCTCCCGGCGCCGGAACGGTAGAGGGCCCGGCGGTTCCGGATCTGGAGACCAAGGAAGGCGTTGAGATTGACTGGTCGCAGATGCGCGAAGATTTAAGAGAAGTATATATTGAGCCTTACGGAATTTACGGGGACTATGTGATGGATCTGGATGTGACTTTTGACGCAGGTAGCAATACCATGACCCTGCTGCTTCCTGTTACGCCCAAGACCACCCCTGAGATTGCAGTTGCATACGCCCAGGACGTGTTAAAGACCTGTGGTGATCTGCTGTCGGAGCAGGATTTCTCCAATGAGCCGTCCAAGGAAGAGGGAACATACTACGGCAGCTATTTTGACAAGCACAATGTGAAGGTCCAGGTATTCCCCTATGCGAGCCAGGATGATGAGAGCGCTTATCTGGTAAACGACACCATGAAGTCCGGAGAACAGCGTGCGCTGAAAGCCCAGACCAAATAAAGCCCCCTCATTACAGACAAGGAGACCGTATAGCTTATGAAATTCGATATGTACTGGAAGCAGGCCGCAGCAGGCCTGATGGCAGTGACCCTGCTGCTTGTGAGCGGCAACACCGTGGACAGCTTTGCAATGGCCGGAGGTCCGCAGAAGGTGCAGGGACAGACGCTCAACTCGCCCAGCAAGGTGATTATAAAGGATGAGGACGCTGGACAGACGGATCAGGCGGCCCAGAATGCGGGACAGACGGATCAGGCGGCCCAGAACGCGGGGCAGGCGGATCAGGCGGCCCAGAACGCGGGGCAGGCGGATCAGGCGGCCCAGAACGCGGGGCAGGCGGATCAGGCGGCGCAGAATGCCGGGCAGGCGGCCCAGACCGGCGGAGAGGCCCAGGCAGCCGGCAATACGGTTCCGGCGGCCCCGCGTGTGGAAGCCTTCGGCGCGGTGAATACGCCGGTGACAGACTCCTCCTCCCTCTTTGGACCGGGACGCCTGACCATGTATGCCAACCATGACACCTCCTCCCAGCTGCTCTCAGTCATCATTGAGAATGGGGAGGGCGGACTGATCGTGGTGGACGGCGGCTGGACCAACAATGCGGACTTTCTGCTGAACCAGATCAAGCAGAAGGGCGGGCATGTCCAGGCATGGCTCATCACCCATCCGGACTCCGACCATGCGGGCGCCCTGGCGGATATCCTTTACAAGTACAGCAATGAGATTACAATCGATGGAATCTATTACTCCTTCCTGGAGGACAGCTGGTATCAGGAGAAGGATGCCAATGTGGCCAATATGGTAGGTTATTTAAAGGGAGCGTTTGCCAACATTTCCCAGGAGAAGCTTCACGGCAATATTGTATCCGGACAGGTGATCGACGCAGGCCCGGCCAAGATCCAGGTGCTGAACCAGGCATACAAGACCACCAGCGACTTTGTAAATAACAGCAGCGTGGCCTACATGGTATCTCTTAACGGCACCAACACCGTGTTCCTGGGAGACCTGGCCCTGGCAGGAGGCAACCAGCTGATGTCTGACCATGACCTTAAAGCCCTGGACTGTGATATCGTGCAGATGGCCCACCATGGCCAGAACGGCGTGGGCTATGAGGTGTACAAGGCCCTTAAGCCGGAGATCTGCCTGTGGCCCACTCCACAGTGGCTGTGGGACAATGACGCCGGCAGCGGCGGCGGCACCGGCAGCTGGAAGACCCAGGAGACCAAGAACTGGATGACCCGTCTGGGCGTGAAAACATACTACTGCATCAAGGACGGCGACCAGGTAATTGAATAAAGATCATGCAAAAGGACTGACGCACTGAGTAATCAGAGGCGGCAGTCCTTTTTTAGTCCCGTGGTTTTAGACCTCTGCCAGACACTTCCGGCAGTAGGCTTGTCCGGTCTGGATGATCCGGGCGATCTCCCGGTCCGGGAGGCCGATGTTATAGAAGTAATTGGATGTCAGAATCTCCACTATATCCTGCTGGGTGATGTTCAGCTCCCGGCGGTAGAGCTTGATTACCAGCGTGCGCTCCGCGGCCTTCATGACAGTCAGATAGAGGGAGTTCTCCGTCTCAGATACCTGGAGATTATAATGCTTGATAACCTGCCAGGTACTGGCGATGAATGAGAGGGTGTATGTATCCAGGGCATCCGTGGCTTCCACGAATTCATAATAGAAGCGCGAGGCGGCGGGGTCCCCGTCCAGGGAATGCCACATCAGGACAGAGGACACGTACATCTGCTCCGCGTCGGACAGGGAGGACAAGTCATAGCGGATACTCCGGGTCAGCTCCTCCATCATGTTGAGACAGGACTGCTTGGCCAGGTTGATCTTGGATGTAAAATAATATGGAATCAGCCCCAGATTCACTCCTGCCAGGGCTGCGATATCTCTGGTGGTCACATTTTTATATCCTTTTTCCAAGAAAAGGGTGGTCGCAGCATTTAAAATGCTCTGAGCGCTCTGGCTCTTGGAGACAGGATTCGTATCTTCTATTAATTTTTTATACCGCATGACAATTCCTCCTGTGGTTAAGCTTCGGTTAATTACTAATTATAAAATAACAAAATATTTATACAATGTCAACAAAAAGTGAAAATAAATATTGACATATTCAAATAAATACATATAATAAAATTATACATGTATAAATAAGCGACGCGAAAATTAACTGATTTAAGGAGGATGTATCATGGATACGAAGGCAAAAACCACTGGGATCAGCGACCGGATATTACCGGCGATCCTGCTGGGGGCTGCGTGCAGCGTGGGGAATATCTTATATATTCCGTATACGTTTTATGTACCCTTCCAGACTGTATTCGGCCTGTCAAACGTGCAGATCGGAAGTCTCACTGCGGCATACGCCAGTCTGGCCGTACCGGGATATCTGGTAGGCGGCTGGCTGGGGGATAAGTTCAATGCAAAGAAGCTGGTGGTCATATCCGTGCTGAGCACATCGCTGCTGGTACTGTGGATGGCCATGATTCCCAGCTATAAGACGCTGCTGCTCATCTATTTTATTATGTCATTTACCCTGGGACTTCTGCTGTGGACCTCACAGACAAAATGTGTCCGCCTGCTGGGCAAGAATGAGGAGCAGGGAAGGTTAAACGGGATTGCCATGACAACGGATGCGGTAATCTCAGTGACGATGTTCGTGGGCTTCGCCGCACTGCTGGGAGACAAGCTTTCCTCGCCTGCTGGTATGCGGATGCTGCTGCTGTTCTTCGCAGTTTTCTTCTTTTTAGTGGGCCTGGGCGTGCTGTTCCTATATGATTTTAACAAGTATTCGAAAATGTATGGGACAGAGAGCGACGATGAAGTGAATTTCAAATTGGTTCTCAAGGTGTTTAAAATGCCGGTGGTATGGATTATGGCCGGTATGTCCTTCGGTTCCTATGTGGCAGGAACTGCCATCAAGTATTTCAATCCATATCTCTGCGCGGTATATGCGATGCCGGTGGCTCTGGCGTCCATTTTCAGCACTGTGCAGTCCTACGGGATTCCGATTTTTACCAACCCTATCGGCGGAGCCATGAGAGATAAGGCTGGAAAATCAACGCCTGTAATTGTAAAGACAATGATTCCCGCTCTGGTGATGCTGGGCATCTTCATGATCCTTCCCAAGGGGCCCAACTATCTGGCTCTGGCTGTGGGGGTTGCTCTGGTGATGTTCACAATCTACCGTCTGAGCTGCAATTTTTATTACACTGCGCTGACAGAGCTGGATGTGCCCATCAATTTCGTAGGGACCATCATCGGCGTGGCCTTTATGCTGGGCTACTGCTCAGACCTGTTCCTGCCTGCATTGATCGGCACGCTGCTGGATAAATATGGGAACTCCGGTTACTATTACACCTTTGGCATTGTGGCCCTGGGTATTGTCATCTATATCATTGCAGCTCTGTTTCTCAGTGCTGAGGTAAAAAAACAAAAAAAGAAAAAGGGGGTATTATGATGAGAAAATATGATTTTGATAAGGTGGTTGACAGAACAAAATTCTTCAGTGCAAAATGGAGCATGGGGAAGGCCTTGATCGATATGGGGTATACGGAACGGTTTGATGAGGACACGATCTCTGTGTTTACGGCGGATATGGACTTCGAGTGCCCCGATTCCATGAAGGAAGCCTGCCATAGGGTGGCGGACCACAATATCTACGGTTACTGCTGGCTGACGCCGGACAACTGTGATTATTTCCCGGCGCTGACCGATTGGTTTAAGACCAAGCGGAACTGGGAATTCACCCCTGATGATGTGACTTATGTGCCCAGCACCATCGATGCCATCAAGTTTGCCATTGAGTGCCTGACCGGCAATGGGGACGGGATTATCATCAACCAGCCCATCTACACCCCATTTTCCAGCACCATCCGCAAGACCGGGCGGAAGGTGGTCAACAGCCAGCTGATCAACACCGACGGTTATTATACAGTGGACTTTGAGGACTTTGAGAAGAAGGCCGCAGATGAGCACGTGACCGCATTTATCCTCTGCAATCCCCACAACCCCACGGGC
The DNA here is from genome assembly GCA_900551225.1 of uncultured Clostridium sp. Taxonomy (GTDB): domain Bacteria; phylum Bacillota; class Clostridia; order Lachnospirales; family Lachnospiraceae; genus Enterocloster. The sequence continues at coordinate 2,657 of URUZ01000088.1, read as the reverse complement.
CGCGTGTGGACCGACGGGGAGCTGAAGAGGATGGTGGAGATCTGCCGCCAAAACGGCGTGATCGTGATTGCGGACGAGATTCACGGCGATCTGTGCAGAATGGATGTTGCATTCCACCCGGTGGCAACAGTCTGCGGACCGGAGGGGATCGTGGCGATGACGTCGCTGAACAAGACATTTAACATGGCAGGGCTGCAGGCTGCCAATGTGGTGATCCAGGACCCGAAGCTGCGCAGGCTCTACCAGGATTACGTGGGTGTGATCATGCCCAACATTTTCACCATTGCGGCAGTGATTGCGGCCTACCGTGAGGGGGACGAGTGGCTGCAGCAGGTCAGGGAATACCTGGACGGAACCATTGACTGGGTGCTGGACTTCCTGAAGGAGAGGCTGCCCAAGGTGAAATGCCGCAGGCCTGAGGGCACTTACATACTGTGGATGGATTTCCGGGAGTATGGGCTGACTGCGGAGGAGATTCACCAGAAGATCTATATTGAAGCCAACCTTGTGCTGGAGGGCGGACGGGAATTCGATCCTGAGCACGGCGCGGGATTCGAGCGGATGTGTATACCTACCAGGAGATCACTGGTTCAGGAAGCCTTTGAGCGCATGGCAAAGGCATTTGAAAACTGCTAGATAGCGTTAGGAAAATTCAGTATACCGGGAGGGGAACGGGATGGAACGGGAAGAGAAGGATAAGAAGCTGCTGAATTCCATGGACATATTCTCATTGGGATTCGCGGGGACAATTGGATCAGGCATCTTCGTGATGCTTGGCTGGGGGATAGGCTATACGGGGAAATCCATTGTGCCGGCCATTCTGCTTGGCTGTCTGATTATGATGGGCTGCTATTTTTACAACATTGCCCTGGCCTCGATGTTCGTTTTTGACGGAGGGGACTACCAGATGAAGGCGCTTCTGTTCTCCACAGTGCCTGCCGGGGTAAGCGCCATGTTCAACTTTTTTGACGGCTTTGCAATGACAGCCTATGCCACGGCCATGGTGGACTATATATCGAGTATATATCCCGGCATCAAGCCATTTAAAGGGATTGCGGCCATTTTGATTATCACTCTGTTCTTTGCCGTCAGCGTCAAGGGCTCCAAGATTGTGGCGCGGGTGGAAAACGCGATGACCTATATTCTGCTGGCGGCCATTATACTCTTTATAGTGGTGGGAGTGCCCAAAGTCAGGCCCGGCTACATCTCCTCCGACTTTTTCACCAATGGCACCACCGGTTTCTTCCTGGCTATCTCCATTATGGCCTATGCCTGCCAAGGCCCCACTATGGGGCCCGTGGCAGTGATGTCCGTGACGAAAAAACCTAAAAAGGTGATTCCCAAAATGATATTTATCAGCACGGCGGCAGTGGCGGTTGTGTACAGCACCATGGCCTATGTGGCGGCGGGAGTGCTTCCCATCGAACAGGTGGCCGGCCAGAATCTGAGTATGGTTGCCGCCCACATTTTCCCATATCCGCTGTATGTGGTATTTATCATCGGAGGCGCGGTATTCGCCATCGCCACCTCCCTGCTGGCCTGGATTGAGATGATGCGCCATCCGCTTTTGAGGGTGGCCAGGGACGGCTGGCTTCCGGCGGTATTTAAAAAGACCACAACCACCGGCTATCCCTGGGTGATTATGCTGTTTTTCTACCTGGTGACCATCATGCCCATAGTCTCCGGGTTCAGCCTGGAATCCATTGTGTCCCTGTATATGATCCCTTCCATGGTGCTGTGCGGTTACTGTAATTTTAAATGTATGAGGCTGCCGGAGAAATTCCCCAGGCAGTTTGAGTCCAGCATGTTCCGGATGCCTGCACCCCTGTTTAAAGGGATCATGGCAGTCTGCACGGTCTGCAATGTGGTGATTACGGCGTACCTGATCCTGTCTCTGGGAGAGGGGGAGGTGTTCTATGTGATCCTCATGCTGCTGTTCTGCATCGCGGTGGTCATGATCCGCATCCGGCAGGGCGTGATATCCAGAGAGACCTTCAACCAAAAGCAGCAGGAGCTGATCAGCAGGCTGGAACAGGCAGATGACCAGATAGAAGAAGGAGAGAGCGGCTATGTATATACTGAGAAACTGTAAGCTGATTCCGGAGCTGACCGAGGGCACGGAGCTGACCCAGGCGGACCTGGTGATCCGGGGTGAGCGGATCACAGGCATCGTTCCCAGGGGAGCCTGTCCGGAAGGGGATTATGAGGAGATGGACATGGAGGGAATGACGGTTATGCCAGGCCTGATTGATATGCACGTCCATCTGTTTATGGGTAAGATCTATACGGGAGATCCCGGCCCAACGCCCTGCGGCAGGGCGTTTGACTGTCTGAAATATGCCCGGTTTCTGCTGGATGCGGGGATTACCACGGTGCGGGATGTGGGGGACGATGAGAATTATCCGGCGGTTGCCCTGCGCAATGCCATAGAGGCGGGAGACATCACAGGTCCCAGGATCAAATGTTCCGGCCTGACCATGATCCCGCCGGAGCGGGGCATTGACTCGGCCCTGCACATGTGCGGAATATTCAGCGGACCCCAGGATATGCGGCGCAGGGTGCGGGACAACTTCATGAAGGGCGCAGATTTTGTTAAGATATATGGGACCGGCTCCATGATCTCGCCGGGCAGCACTCCGGGCAGAAGGATCTTAGAG
>URUZ01000087.1 GCA_900551225.1 uncultured Clostridium sp. | reverse complement strand
CTACACTAGATCGCTCGTCGGCAGCGTCAGATGTGTATAAGAGACAGCTATCTTCCTTTGTGAAAATACATGTAGTAGAATAGGATGTGACAGATAAAAGGTAGAAAAAGGAGGAAGTGAGATGATAAAAGAGATATTGCGCTTAGGTGATCCAAAATTGTATGAACTCAGCCGGCCGGTGAGCCGGGAGGAGCTGGATTCCATGAAAGAATTGATGGAGGACCTCCACGACACCATGATGGAATTCCGGCGGGTGCACCATTGCGGGCGTGCCATTGCAGCGCCTCAGATCGGCGTACCGAAACGGGTGCTGTACATGAATGTGGACAGGCCGGTGCTGTTGATCAACCCCCGCCTGGAATTCCCGGACCAGGAACAGATGGAGGTGCTGGACGACTGCATGTCATTCCCGGGACTGCTGGTGAAGGTGGACCGGTACAAACGCTGCAGGATCATTTACAAGGATCTGTACTGGGAGGACTGTGAGATGGAGCTGGAGGGAGACTTGTCGGAGCTGCTGCAGCACGAGTATGATCACCTGGACGGCATCCTGGCGACCATGCGGGCCAGGGACAATAAGGCTTTTATCTTGAAATCATAAGAAAAGGGAGGAACATATGGAAAATCTGGGGACAGTGAGAATTGAAACGGCCCGGCTGGTCCTGCGTCCATTCAGGATGCAGGACGCCCAGGCCATGTATGATAACTGGGCTAACGACAGCCAAGTCACTAAATTTCTGACCTGGCAGCCTCACAAGAATGTGGAGGAAAGCAGGCAGATCCTGGCGGAGTGGACAGCCCAATATGTAAAGCCGGATTATTACAACTGGGCCATTGCCTGGAAGGACCATGAGGACCAGGTGATCGGCAGCATCGGAATCGTAACGCTGGATGCTGATGTGGAGAGTGCCTCCATAGGTTACTGCATAGGCAGGAAATGGTGGCGCCAGGGGGTGATGACAGAAGCCTTTGGCGGAATCATCACGTTTCTCTTTGAAAAAGTGGGGCTAAACCGTATCCAGGCCAGCCACGATACTGAAAACCCTAACTCCGGCAAAGTGATGGAGAAATGTGGATTGAAAAAAGAGGGCGTCCTGCGCCAGTCGGCCAGAAACTGCCAGGGAATCTGTGATTTGTGTATCCATGGGCTGCTGGCCTCAGAATACTTTGCCCAGAAATGATCAAGGAGCCAGATTTATGATTGATTGCAGACATAAACTGTACGGTATCAGGGATATCTATCAGCAGGGATCAGCCAAACAGCTGTTTTTTCAGGCAGTAAAGGAGAATACGGCGTTTCACAGGGCCAACAACCCTGTGTACAAGCGCATGCTGGACGCCCGGGAATTTTCTGTGAAGGAGCTGGGCAATGGGGACGACCTGCACCGCATCCCGCCCATTCCCACCATGTTTTTCAAATCCCACACCCTGTGGACCATGGACCCCGCCTGCCTTGCGGTGCAGGCCACCTCCTCGGGAACAGGGGGAAGAAAGAGCCAGATCGGCCTGGATTACAACGCCCTCATGCTGGGAACGCAGATGGGCGTCGGCGTCGGCAGGTTCCATGGGCTGTTTTCGCCGGTTCCCGTCAACTATCTGATTCTGGGGTATCAGCCCAGGCGGGAGAACCGGACGGCAATCTCCAAGACCCAGCGGGCCAGTATGCTGTATGCGCCTGCTCTTCACGTGACATACGCCCTGGTCTACCGGGACGGGGAGTACCGCCTGGATCTGGATGGCCTTAAGACGGCTCTGTCCAGGTATGAGCGCCAGAGGGCGCCGGTGCGGCTGGTGGGATTCCCGGCATACCTGTATTTCCTCCTGAAGGAGCTCAAGAAAGAGGGGAAATGCTTCCGGTTCAGGGAAGGCTCCATGGTGATGTTAGGCGGCGGCTGGAAACAGTTCTACAGGGAACAGCCGGAGAAACAGCAGGTGTACGGGCTGCTGGAGGAGGTGCTGGGCATCCGGGAGGACTGCTGCCGGGAGTTTTTCGGGGCAGTGGAGCACCCCTCCATGTACTGTGACTGCCTGAGGCATCATTTCCATGTGCCGGCGTACAGCCAGGTGATTATACGGGATGTGGATACCCTGGAACCGTTGGAGTACGGGAAACCGGGGCTTGTGAACCTGATAACGCCTATTGCGGACAGCATGCCCCTGGTCAGCGTGATGACGGATGATCTGGGAATCCTGTATCCGGGAGCGCACTGCGGGTGCGGCATCAAGGCCCCCTATTTTAAGATCCTTGGGCGGGCCGGGCTGGAGGAGATACGGACCTGCGCGGCCGGTGCGGGGGAGCTGCTGCGGCAGTGAGAAGGCATACCTGTAAAAGGGGTAAATGTGAACAGAAAGAGAGCCGGGAGGGCGACCATATATGAAACAGAGACAACTTAAGGATCAGATCAACCGCACCCTGTCAGGGCCTCTTCTGGACCCTGAGCTGGTGATCGGCGCCTGCCATGCCCTGTCACAGGAGATCCGCGCGGGCCTCCATGAGCCGCTGATCCGCCGGGCCTTAAAGGGGACGGTAGCGGAGCAGGGGGAGCGTCTGCTGCGGGAGAAGATCGATGAGGCAGCCAGGCTGCTGGACGAGAGCTGGCTGCGGGCCAAGATGGAGCTGGAGCTGGGAGCGGATCTGGACAACAAAAACAGGCTGCCCCTTGGCGTCCTGTTCCACATTGGTGCCGGGAATCTGGACGCCCTGTCAGCATACAGCGTGGTGGAGGGCCTGTTGGCGGGTAATGTGAACCTGTTGAAGCTGCCGGAGGGGGAGCAGGGGATCTCCAGCGCCCTTTTAAAACGGCTGGTTCAGATCTGTCCCCGGCTCAGGCCGTACATTTACGTGTTTTCCATCTCGTCTGCGGAGGTTAACAGGCTGAAGCTGCTGGCTGAGCTGGCGGACGGCATCGTAGTCTGGGGCGGGGATGAGGCGGTGTCCGCTGTGCGCCTGCTGGCCCGGCCGTCCGCCATACTGATCGAGTGGAGGCATAAGCTGAGCTTTGCCTATGTGACGGAGCAGGGGCTTAGGGAAGAGGCCGGGGCTGAGGAGGAGACCGGGGGCAAGGCTGGTGCCAGCCGGCTTCACAGCCTGGCGCGGCATATTTTGGATACGGACCAGCTGCTGTGCAGCTCCTGCCAGGGGATCTATCTGGACACAGAGGATGGGGAACGGGCCAAGGCATTTGGCAGGGAATTTTTACAGATTCTGGATGCTGAGGCGGAGGGACGGCCGCTGAGAAATGAAGGGTTCAGGGCCAGGAATACCCTCAGAGTGTATTCCGGCAGCCTGGAAGCCGCGGCTTTTGGCAGAAAGGAAGTGCTGTGCGGCAGGCGGGCCAGCGTGACCGTGATGGAATCTCCTGATTTAGAAGCGTCTCTGATGTTTGGAAACTGCTGGGTTAAAAGGCTGCCGAGACAGGAGATCATGAAGGTTCTGCGTGAGAACAGCGGCCTCCTTCAGACTGTGGGCCTGGTGTGCGGCCAGGAGGAGAAGGCGGAGCTGTCCTATCTGCTCAGCCGGGCCGGAGCAGTGAGAATCTGCGCCCCCGGGGAGATGTCCTCCATGACCGGGCCGCAGCCCCATGACGGAGAGTATCCGCTGCGCCGGTATTCGAAGATTTGCGCAGGGTGAGATCTGGCGTGCAGGGTGAGATCCGGCGTGCAGGTGAGATCCGGTGCCCAAGCCATACATGTGCAGAGCTGAATACGCATGAGCCGGTATTTAGCGCTGCTTTTTCTTAAAACCGCACAGTCCTGGGCGCTGAGGTAAAGGACGAGAAGGTAGCCTCCGCGTTCTCTAAATAAAACACCTGGGTGTTGCCGTCGTCCGGGCTGTACATGGGGCTGAGCTCGGGGTAGGCGTCCAGCAGGCTGACCCTGGCTTCCCGGCGGTCATCCTCCACTGCCCTGGCCCGGACCCGCAGCCACTGGCTGCCGTCAAATGCGCATAGCTCGATGCCGGGATGGGCCATCATCTGTCTGGATACGTCCTTGGATTTGCCGGTCTCTATGTACAGCCTGCGCTCAAACAGGTGGATCGTGCCGAAGGGGCGTACCCGGGGCTGCCCATCTTCGTCCGCGGTGGCCAGATAATAGGTGCCGCACTTCTTCAGAAATTCTAAAACTTCTTCCATATTTCTCTCCTTTATGGCGGTGCGGTGATTCCCATGGAACCGGGAAAGCACGCGCTTCACTGTTTGACAGGTCTACCCGCTTATACTATAATTATAGGGAGTTAAGAGATAATAGCAAGTATTTTTTGTACAGATAAAGGTTGATAGGAAGGGAGAAACGGACATGAAAGCAGCCAGGGGAGACAGGATTCTGGTGACCTGCAAGGAGGACGGATTCTGCGAGGACTACCAGAATGGGGACCAGTTCGTGGTGGAGGATACCTGGTACGGCGGCGTGCAGGTGCGCAGCGCGGCGGGAGTCCCTCTTTCTTTAAGTGAAACGGAATATGAGCTGATGCCGGGGGAAGAAGAGAAGGAGAGCCAGGGGGAAGCCGCCGGTGAGTTTGCCGGCAGGGTAGTGGTGGTCACCGGCGGAGCCGGGGGAATCGGTCTGGCCATCTGCCGGGAATTCCAGAAGGCGGGCGCACATGTATGTGTGCTGGACCAGGCGGAGAATCCTTATTTTGTGGGGGATATAGCTGATCCGGCGGTGTTGGAAACATTTTCCAAAAAGGTGCTGGAACAGTACGGCCATGTGGACATCCTGGTGAACAATGCCATGAAGAGCCAGGGCGGTCTGCCGGACTGCGGCTATGAGGAGTTCGTATACGCGCTGCGGGTGGGCGCTGCGGCTCCCTACATGCTGACCAGGCTGTTTATGGGACATTTCGGGGAACAGGCCAGCATTGTGAACATTTCCTCGTCCAGGGACCGTATGAGCCAGCCGGGCACTGAGAGCTACACTGCGGCCAAAGGCGCTATATCGGCTCTGACCCATGCCATGGCGGTGAGCCTGGCGGGGCGGGTGCGGGTCAACTCCATCTCTCCGGGCTGGATTGACACGGATTACCGGGAATACCAGGGGGCGGATGCCCTTCAGCAGCCGGCCGGAAGAGTGGGGAATCCCATGGATGTCGCCAACATGGTTCTGTACCTGTGCAGTCCCAAGGCCGGATTTATCACAGGGGAGAACATCTGCATAGACGGGGGTATGACCCGGCAGATGATCTATCACAATGACTTTGGCTGGCATCTTGACTGACTGTGTGGAAAGGGGAGGCCTCTGTGAAGGATAAAGAATTATATACCATCGGGGAAGTCAGCCGGATCTGCGGCATTTCCACAAAGGCGCTGCGCTATTATGATAAGATCGGCGTGATCTCCCCGGATTATATCAGTGAGGAGAACGGATACCGTTATTACAGCAAAAAGACCCTGCTGCTGGTTCCAGTGATGAAGTATTACAAGCAGATGGGCTTTAAACTGGAGGAGATGCAACAGATGCTGGGGGGCAGTACCTATCAGTTCCTGCAGCAGAATTTCCACAGCAAAATCAGTGAACTAAAGACCATGGAGCGGGACCTCCACGACAGCCTGGCGGCGGTGAAGGACTGGTATGAGCTGGTGCGGGAGGCAGAGCTGGTGATCCGCCATGACATCAGGGACGTTTCCGTGAAGTTCATCAACCCGGCCTCCTACTGCTTTATGGACCAGAAGTTTGACTACCAGTACATGGAGTCCATCATCAATATCCAGTGGACCAATTATCTGGAGGAGATCGGGCAGAAGATCAGAGGCCCGGTGATCTTACATTTTCCGTCCCTGGAGGAGAAAATGTCCGGTACATGCAGCCGGGCCCGGATCATGCAGCGGGCCATATGGCCCGACGGGGAGGAAACGGCCCAGGTGACGGAGGGCGGCCAGATGGCGGCCTGTGTGTACCATGTAGGAAGCTATGACACCATTGGCCGGGAGTATGAGCGGATTGTGGGGTGGGCGAAAAAGAGGGGGTATGCCTGCGGGAATACCTGCTATGAGCGGTATGTGATCGACTACTGGACCACCCGGAACCCGGAGGAATTTGTAACAGAGGTGATTGTACCGGTTACCGGACAGCTTTAGAGGATGTCTGAAACCTTCCACTATAGGGGAAGGATGGTATTGTTAAAAAAGGAACGAACAGGGGCCAAGCAGCCGCTAATCTGGCGTTTTTGAACCCTGGGCGTTCTTTTTTGCCCATATTTCCCCAGAATCCGCTGTTTTTTCTCCGCTGGAAATGACTGGCAATTGTTGTTGACATTCCATATAACGGGAAGGTTTATACTGTATATTATGAAACCTGAAAAGGGGGTAGCCGAAGTTTATATGCAGAAAAAAGAAGAACTGTATTCAATTGGGGAAGTCAGTAAAATTTGCAACATATCCAAGAAGGCGCTGCGTTTTTATGATCAGATCGGAATCATTGCGCCGGATGTGATCTGCAAGGAAAATGGCTACCGGTATTACAACCGTCAGACCCTTCTGACAGTGCCGGTGGTGAAGTATTACAAACAGATGGGGTTTAAGCTGGAGGAGATGCAGGGGCTTGTGGAGGGGAACACCTACTATTTCCTCAAACAGAATTTCCTCAACAAGATCGACGAGCTGAGGGAGCAGGAGCAGGCGATCCACAACAGCTATGTGGCGGTAAAGGACTGGTATGAGCTGATCCAGGAGGCACAGCTGGTATCCAGAAGCCGGGTCCAGGAAGTGGGCGTCAAGTACATAAACGCCACCACCTACTGCTGCATGGAACAGGATTTCGCCTACCGGTATATGGAGTCCATTATCAATATTGACTCTGTCTCTTATACACATCTGACGCTGCCGACCGGGCCGGTTATCCTGAAATTCCCCTCCTGGACGGACAAGATGAACGGGACATGCAGCCGTGCCTACATATTACAGCAGGCCCTGCGCCCGTGTACTGCGGGGACCTGCCAGACTGTCCTGGGGGGCGTTATGGCAGCCACTGTATACCATCTGGGCCCTCTGGAGGAGATCGGCCGGGCCTACGCGAAGATCAGGGACTGGGCCGCGGCCAGAGGCTATGAGTGCGGACCGGAATCCTACGAGCGCTATGTGGTGGACTACTGGACCACCAGGAACCAGGAGGAGTTTGTGACAGAGGTGATCGTGCCTCTGGCGGAGGAGTAGCGCTGCCAAAAGGTTCCCCTTAGGGGAAACATTTACACCCGCCCCGATGTCGGAAAGTGTCGCTTAAGATCCCTGTCCATGAGGCGGAAAACAGCAAAACATGTGATTTTAGAACAGGCAGGCGCAGGGACGTCTGCCGTTTCTTTGCCCTGTTTTCCAGGATTAACCATGGAAATATCCTTGTTTTTCCAATAAAAAACCAGGATGAATACAGATTAGGGGCCGCTGTTCTGACACTTGGTTAAAAAATTCTCAAAAAAACGGTTGACATTCCTCTTTAGGGGATGGTCTATACTAAATGCATAGAAAAACATAGTGTGGATTTGAAAAGTTAGTGATATCGCTGATTCAAAATGTTTTCTAATTTGTGATGGCCAAACACAAAAACCTTAAAAACAAAATGATTAATCTCGCTTTTGTGCATGTTGAATACGCAAAAGAACGTTGAAGAAAAGGAGCGACAGACCATGAAATATGATGCATTGGGAATGATCGAAACTAAAGGACTGGTGGGATCTATTGAGGCGGCGGACGCCATGGTGAAGGCAGCCAACGTAACACTGCTGGGCAAGGAAATGATCGGCGGAGGGCTGGTCACTGTGATGGTGAGAGGCGATGTGGGCGCTGTGAAGGCAGCCACGGACGCAGGCGCTGCGGCGGCACAGAGAGTGGGAGAGCTGGTATCCGTGCATGTGATTCCGCGTCCGCACCCTGAGGTGGAGACCGTACTCCCCGGAACAAAAGCGGCAGAATAGAGAAGGAGAAGCAGTTTATGAACGGTGACGGTGCAGTAGCAAATTGCGGGGGCTCAGCCCCCATGACAGCTGATGACAAGATGAGGCAGGTTAATAAGAAATTCCGGGTGACCGGCATTTCCACGGGACTGATATCCGGCCTGACCTATGGAATATATACCACCCTGGTGCTGGTGGCTGGGTACTATGAGCCTCTGATGAGCGCGGCAGGAGTGCTGGCGGCCCCCTATGTTTGTTCCGGGCTTAACGACCTGTTCGCAGGGATCTGGCTGACCATCTACAACGCCAGGTGCGGCAGGCTCAGTGAGCTGGGACGCAGCCTGAATACATTTCCGGGGAAAATGATTGTCCTTGGATCACTTCTGGGCGGCCCCCTTGCAAACGGAGCCTACCTTGTGGGCCTGGCCATGGCGGGCGCCTACGCCATCCCCATATCGGCCACATGCAGCCTGTTCGGCGCCATCTTCGCGTGGATCTTCCTGAAACAGAAGCCCACGAAGCGTGTGGTAGCCGGTATGCTGATCTGTGTGGCCGGCGCAATTGTGATCAACTGGGTTAAGCCTGAGGGCAGCCCCAATTTCACCCTGGGAATCATCTGTGCGCTGATCGCAGCAGTGAGCTGGGGACTGGAAGGCATGCTCTCCAGCTACGGCGGAGCCATGATCGACACGGATGTGGCTGTTAACTTAAGAGAACTGATCTCCGGCATTGTGGATCTGGCGGTGATCGTGCCCCTGGTGGGAGGAATGGCACTGATGGGCGGCACATTCGCAGCAGGGCTTCCCCTGATCTGGCTGGCAATCTCCGGACTCAGCGCGGCGGTATCCTTTGTCTGCTGGTATAAGAGCAACTCAACCGTTGGCTGTGCCATCGGAATGTCCCTGAATGTAACCTATGCCTTCTGGGGCGTACTGTTCTGCGTACTGTTCCTGGGACAGCAGCTGACCACCACCATTGTAATCGGCTCCGTTGTCATTGTATTCGGTGCGATCCTGGTGACCATGAATCCACTGGATCTGTTTAAGAAGGGAGAATAAAGCCATGTTATTACCTGCAAGAACAGCGGTGCTCAACTATTTGTACGGCGTGAAGAACGCGGATGTGACGGAAATCATGGAGGCATTAAAGCCTCTCTACGGCAGGGAACGGCAGTTCTCCAGGGAACGCTTCCTGGATCATGTGATGTCCCTGGAGGCCAACGGCCTGCTTTGCCTGGAGCGCTATGAGCTGGATCAGGCGGGGGAGCTGTCCCTGCGCTATGTGATCAACGAGGACGGAAAAGCTGCGGTTGAAAAGTATGTGCCGAAGAAATACCGTACCATGGGAAACTAGGAGGTACATATTATGAGATATTACGGCGAAGAAGCCCTGGGGCTGGTGGAGACAGTTGGTCTGGTTCCGGCTCTGGAGGCTGCGGATAAGATGTTAAAGGCCGCGGATGTGGAACTGATCTCCTATGAAAATGTGGGGTCAACCCTTGTAACCATTATGGTGAAGGGGGATGTGGCAGCGGTACGCTCCTCGGTGGAGGCGGGCGCTGCCGCGGCTCAGGCAATCGGCAAGCTGACAGCCAGCAACGTCATGCCAAGACCCATCCGCGAGGTGGGGGATATTGTGTCTGTTCATGACATCGATAATTAGATCAATATAGATAGTCCCCCCTCGGAAGTGTGCGGGGGAGAAGTGATAGTCCCCCCTCAAAGACGTGTGGGGAGAAGTGAGAGGAATAACACATATGGAGAGATATGAGGCTGTTGGCCTGATTGAGACATTTGGCCTGGTATTTGTTCTGGAAGCGTCGGATGCCATGTGCAAGGCAGCGGATGTAGAACTGATCGGATATGAGAATGTGGCGTCAGGTTATATATCCGTTCTGGTGCGCGGCGACGTGGGAGCCTGTAAGACCGCGGTGGAGGCAGGTGTGAAGGCAGTGGAGACCATGGGAGCGGAGGTTTACAGCTCTGTGGTGATCCCAAGGCCCCACCCGGATCTGGAGAAGATTATTGCCCGCTATTCACTGGAGAGCCTTCTGCCCACCGCATAGGGGAAAGGAAACAGTGACATGAGATTTGTAGACAAGGACCTGCTTTCCGTCCAGGAAGCCAGGATTTTGATGGAAAATGCCGGCGAGGCCAGAAAAGCCCTGTCCCTCTTCCCGCAGGAGAAGCTGGACCGGATTCTGGAATCCATGCTGGCTGCGGCCGAAGGCCATTTAAAGGAACTGGCAGGCCAGTCCCGGGAAGAGACCGGGTACGGCAGCAGCCAGGACAAATACAGGAAGAACCGGATGATCTGGGAACAGATGTCCCGCCGGTTAAAAGATATGCGCTGCGTGGGACTGGTGGAGGAAAACACCGAGGAGGGAACGGCTAAGATAGGCGTTCCTATGGGAACAATCGTTGCCCTGATACCAGCCACAAGCCCGGTATCCACCACCCTGTACATTGCATCCATTGCCGTTAAGTCGGGGAATGCGGTGGTATTTGCACCACACCCAAGAGCAGAGAGAACGGTGCAAAAGACCGTGAAGCTGCTGGCAGAGGCAGCCTGTGCCGCAGGCCTTCCGGAGGGCGGGATCGCCTGCCCGGACACCGTGACCAAGGAGGGAACCATCCAGATGATGGCCCATCCCGAGACTACGCTGATTATCAACACCGGTGTCCCGCAGCTTCTGGATGCCCCGGGAACCGGCAATAAGCCGCTGATCTGCGGGGGAATCGGACCCAGCCCCGTATTCATCGAGCGGACGGCAGAGGTAAGCCGCGCTGTGAAGGACATCATTGACAGCCGCAGCTTTGACTGCGGAACCTCCGCAGGGGCAGAGCAGTATGTGGTGGCAGATTACCAGATCGCAGATGAGGTTAAAAAAGAGATGATCCGCATGGGCGCCTACTTCATGGATGAGAAGGAGGAGGGCCTGCTCATGGGCCTGCTCTGCCCTGGCCAGAAGGAGAAGGACCCGGAGTATATGGGCAAGCCGGCAGTATGGCTGGCGGAGCGCGCGGGATTCACTGTGCCGGGGAACACCAGGGTGCTGGTGTCCCAGCAGCAGTACATATCCGATTTTAATCCCTACGCTAAGGCGCTGCTTTGTCCGGTGCTGGTGTTCTACATAGAGAAGGACTGGATGTTCGCCTGCGAGAAGTGCATTGAGCTGCTTGAAAGCTGCGGCCACACGTTGGCCATCCATTCCAGGGATGAAGAGGTGATCCGGCAGTTTATGCTGAAAAAGCCGGTGGGCAGGATACTGATCAACACCCCGGCGGCCTTTGGCGCCATGGGCATCACCACCAACCTGTTTCCGGCCATGACCCTGGGTGGCCTGACCGCCGGTCTGGGCATCACCTCAGACAATGTATCCCCCATGAACCTGGTGTATCTGCGCAGCGCGGCCCGGGGCGTGCGGGAATGGGGAGATGGAGAAATATCTGCATACAAGGAAATAGATAGAGACGAGAATATGGACGGGACGGATGTGTCCGGCCTGCTGAGAATGATATTGGAGCAGTTGGAACAGTAACAGCACAGCCCGGGTAAATGCAGACGGGCGCGGGCTATGCACACCCAGGATTAGCAGCAATTGAATTAAAGTGCTGATAATACACAGGGGTCTCTGCCCGGATGGAATAGAAATAAGCTGAAAGCGAGGGGAATATATTGGATATTCGTGAATTTTCAAATAAATTGGCGGAAGCCACAAAAACCATGTCTCCGGAGGAGCGGTCATCACTGATGAAGATGTTTGAAGCCGTCTCCGATGAGATCACAAAGAAGGGGGCGCCGGCACAGCATGTGTGCCTGGAGGCAGAGGGGACAGGGATTCCCGATGGAATGACCGGCCGTTTAAAGGCGCTGAAGGAGAACTATCTGACCCATAAGCCCACCATCACCACCTACCGGGCCAGGGCCATCACCAAGATTGCCAGGGAGAATCCCGGCATGCCCAAGATTATGCTGCGGGCCAAATGCTTCCGCTACTGCTGTGAGACCGCTCCCCTGGTGATCCAGGACAATGAGCTGATCGTAGGCGCTCCCTGCGGCGCGCCCAGGGCAGGTGCATTTTCACCGGATATTGCCTGGAGATGGATGGAGGAGGAGCTGGACACCATCGGCACCAGAGCCCAGGACCCATTCTACATTTCCGAGGAAGACAAGAAGATCATGCGGGAGGAGCTGTTCCCATTCTGGAAAGGCAAATCCGTGGATGAATACTGTGAGGACCAGTACCGCGAGGCAGGCGTTTGGGAGCTGTCAGGCGAGTCCTTTGTATCCGACTGTTCCTACCATGCATTAAACGGCGGCGGCGATTCCAACCCAGGCTATGATGTGATCCTGATGAACAAGGGAATGCTGGATATCCAGCAGGAGGCCAGGGAGCACCTGGAACAGCTGGACTATGAGAATCCTGATGACATTGAGAAGATCTATTTCTATAAATCCATCATCGACACCACTGAAGGTGTGATGATCTATGCAAAGAGAATGTCCGGCTATGCGGAGGAACTGGCGGCCAAGGAGTCTGATCCCCGGCGCAAGGCAGAGCTTTTAATGATATCCCAGGTCAACGCCCGGGTGCCGGCCCACAAGCCGGAGACCTTCTGGGAGGCTGTCCAGGCAGTTTGGACCATCGAGTCCCTGTTAGTGGTGGAGGAGAACCAGACCGGCATGTCCATCGGACGTGTGGACCAGTATATGTATCCCTACTACAAGGCCGATATCGAGAGCGGCCGCATGAACGACTACCAGGCATTTGAGCTGGCGGGCTGTATGCTGATCAAGATGTCTGAGATGATGTGGATCACCAGCGAGGGCGGTTCCAAGTTTTTCGCAGGCTACCAGCCATTTGTCAATATGTGCGTGGGCGGCGTGACCAGAGAGGGAAGGGATGCCACCAATGAGCTGACCTACCTGCTGATGGACGCTGTGCGCCATGTGCGCATTTACCAGCCGTCACTGGCCTGCAGAATCCACAACAAGTCCCCCAAGAAATACCTGAAGAAGATTGTGGATGTAGTCCGCTCCGGCATGGGCTTCCCGGCCTGCCACTTTGACGACGCACATATCAAGATGATGCTGGCAAAGGGCGTGTCCATAGAGGACGCCAGGGATTACTGCCTCATGGGCTGTGTGGAGCCTCAGAAATCAGGACGTCTGTACCAGTGGACCTCCACAGCATACACCCAGTGGCCCATCTGTATTGAGCTGGTGCTGAACAACGGAGTGCCGCTGTGGTACGGCAAACAGGTATGCCCGGACATGGGAGATCTGAGCAGCTTTAAGACCTACGAGGAGTTCGAGGAGGCCGTGAAGGGACAGATCAAATTCATCACCAAGTGGACCGACGTGGCCACAGTGATCTCCCAGAGGGTTCACAGGGACCTGGCTCCCAAGCCCCTGATGTCCATCATGTACGAGGGCTGCATGGAGAAGGCAAAGGACGTGTCCGCAGGCGGCGCCATGTATAACTTCGGCCCCGGCGTAATCTGGTCAGGCCTGGCTACCTACGCAGATTCCATGGCAGCCATCAAGAAGCTGGTATTCGACGACAAGAAATATACCCTGGAGCAGTTAAACCAGGCCCTGAAGGCGGATTTCAAGGGCTATGAGCAGCTGCGCACCGACTGCCTCAACGCACCTAAGTACGGCAATGATGATGATTACGCGGATCTCATTGCAGCGGACCTGGTGAACTTTACAGAACATGAGCACAGAAAATACAAGACCCTGTACTCCGTGCTGAGCCATGGAACCCTGTCCATCTCCAACAACACGCCCTTCGGCCAGATGACAGGCGCTTCCGCCAACGGCCGCCACGCCTGGCTGCCATTGAGCGATGGAATCAGCCCCACCCAGGGCGCAGACTTCAAGGGCCCCACAGCCATCATCAAGTCCGTGTCCAAGATGTCCAACGACAGCATGAATATTGGCATGGTCCACAACTTCAAGATCATGGCCGGGCTGCTGGATACGGCGGAGGGCGAGGAGAGCCTGATCACCCTGCTGCGCACCTCCTGTATGCTGGGCAACGGGGAAATGCAGTTCAACTACCTGGATAACAATACCCTGATCGAGGCACAGAAGCATCCGGAACAGTACCGGGATCTGATTGTGCGCGTGGCGGGATACAGCGCCTTCTTCGTGGAGCTGTGCAAGGACGTTCAGGATGAAATCATAAGCAGGACTATGCTGACACATTTTTAAGGTAGGAGAAGCAAGGAAAGTCCCCCTCACAAAGTCCGGGGGAGAAGTAAGGAAAGTCCCCCTCACAAAGTTCGGGGGAGAAGTAGGAGATAGAAGGATGGAAAATGCAAATGCCGGATCAATTGAGCGGAAGGCGTTGATCTTCAATGTGCAGAAATACAACATGTACGACGGCCCGGGAGTGCGCACCATCGTCTTTTTCAAGGGCTGCCCCCTGCACTGCAAGTGGTGTTCCAACCCCGAGGGCATGGACCGGAAGATCCAGGTAATGTTCAAACGCAATTCCTGTGTGGACTGCGGGATCTGCGCCGGGGTCTGCCCCGTGGGAATCCACGTGATGTCAAAAGAGACGGGAAAACATGAGATCCGGCGGGATATTGACTGTGTTGGCTGCCGCAGATGCAAGGACAGCTGCCCCCAGTCAGCCCTGGAGATCACGGGTGAGACGAAAACCATATCCGAGCTGCTGAATATCGTGGAGGAGGACGCCGCCTTCTATGATATGTCGGGCGGCGGCATGACCCTGGGAGGCGGCGAATGTACCTCCCAGCCGGAGGCGGCATTAAGCCTGCTGATGGCAGCCAAGGCAGAGGGGATCAATACGGCAATCGAGACCTGCGGCCACCAAAAGACAGAGAAGCTGCTGCAGATTGCGGAGTATGTGGACCTGTTCCTGTTTGACATGAAGCACATGGACCCTGAGAGACATAACGAGCTGACCGGAGTGGGCAATGACCTGATCCTTAAGAACCTGAAGGAGCTGCTGCGCCGCCGTTACAATGTGAAGGTGCGCATGCCCATGTTAAAGGGGATCAATGACAGCAGGGAGGAGATTGACCAGGTGATCCAGTTTCTGCTTCCCTTTAGGAAGGACAGGAATTTCAAGGGAATCGACCTGCTGCCATACCACAAACTGGGAGTCAATAAATACACCCAGCTCGATAAACATTATCCAATCGATGGGGACCCCAGCCTCAGCACAGAAGATCTGGACCGCATCGAGGGCTGGATCAAGGAGTACGATTTCCCGGTAAATGTGGTGCGGCATTAAAGAAGGAGACGGAAAATGTGTCTGACGGAGAACAAGGAAGTGAAGCGGGTGATCGAGGAATCGGTACCCGGCAAACAGATCACCATTGCCCATGTGATCGCCTCCCCGGTGCCTGAGGTCTATGAATGCCTGGGGATCGACGGGCTGGGGGCCATTGGAATTCTGACAATCAGCCCCTTTGAGGCCGCCATTATCGCAGCGGACATTGCTGTCAAGGCCTCGGATGGGCAGATCAGCTTCCTGGACCGGTTCACCGGCTCAGTGGTTGTGG
>URUZ01000086.1 GCA_900551225.1 uncultured Clostridium sp. | reverse complement strand
CGGGATGGGGAGACGCATATCATCTATGTATACTTCATAGGCCACTATAAATGCCCTCCTTCTGCGTTTGCCGCAAGGAACTCGCCGGTGAATGTGGACAGGAAACTGCCCATGTCGTCAAAGTCGGCCTTCTGGGTGAGCGTATTATTGTTCTTCACATCCACCTTCAGCTCGGCCAGGGTGAAGCGGTTGATGATCTCCTGCTCGGCGGCGTCACGCATGTACTTTAAGTCCTCATCCAGGATGTCCATGGAGTCGGCCATTGCTGCTGTGTTGCCTGCTGTCTTTCCAGTGTTTCCAGCAATATCTCCCAGCGGTCCTGCTTCCGGAGAGTAGGCACCTTCCTCCGCTGTATTTTTTGCATTACTCTTTTCATCTGCTTCTGCCTCTGCCGCTGCAATTCCTGCCTGGCGTTCCATGCGTGCTCTATCCGCTTGCCGCTGATCCTCTGCCTGCTTTTGCTGACGTGCCTGCTTATCTGCGGCATTTTGCGCACTTAACGCGGCCAGCTCATCTGCTCGTTGCTTTTGGTTTGCTTCTTCCTCTACTGCTGCATTGGTAGCAAACTCTACATGGGCTATTGCTTCAATGGAGGTTCCAGCAATTGAATTGACCGCTGAAATAAAGGTGTTTACACGATCAATAGCACCATTTATAAAATCCTGTAGAATCGTAAGCCCCTGGACCTTCAAGTTTCCTATGGCATTTAAAACGCCCGCTTTAAAGGATTCGAACCCATACTGCATGCTATCTATTCCATTCTGCATATTATTCCATGCCGTAGCAAAACCGATTTTCAGCCGATCTACCCATGTAAGGACAAAGTTTACAGCTGTTAGCCAGGCAACTTTCAAGCCGCCTACATGGTTTATCCATGCTACTATGGCCACTACAACAGCACCTATAGCAAGTGCTACCCATACGAGAGGACAGGACAGTAGTGCAGCTGTCAAGCCATGTATTCCTATTGTTTGTATTGTTGTCACTGCTGCTGATATTCCTGCAAAAACAGCCTGTAAACCTAGCGCTGCATTGTACGCTAATATAGCCATTGTCACCCCAGCAATAACTGGCCCCAACCAAGACCAATTTTCCTGAACAAATAAAGCCGCCTGCCCTAACATGTTCAAGGCTTCTACTGCTCCTCCAGCCAAGGTTTGAATTGCACTCGTCACACTTTCTGTAAGTGTACTGAATCCCTCTGTCTTTGTTACTGCACTAAGTTGTTGCAAGGCTGGCTGAAATGCCATCAATGCTTTATTTTGAATACTATTAGCAACCTGACTAAATGTCATGGGCATATCCTGAAATTTCTTATCTGTCTCCTCCGCGGCAGCAAACATTGCATTTTTTATAATTTCCGCAGAAATGGCACCTTCGGAAGCCAGTTTCTTAATCTCTCCAACAGGAACACCCATGTAATCCGCAATATTCTGCACAATTGGCTGGGCATTGTCCAGTACCGCATTCAACTCTTCCCCCTGAAGTTTTCCGGAAGCCATGGATTGCGTCAGCTGTAGCATAACAGAATCTACACCCTGAGCGCTGGTTCCGGCAATAACGAAGGACTTATTCAACTGCTCAGTAAATGCAATCAATTCATCATTGGAAGAAAACGCGCCTCTCGCCTGCATACCTAATTTTGCCACCGCGTCCGCTGTAGTTTGATATGCTCCGCGTGATCTTTGCGCTGATTCAAATATCTTCTGTTGCAGTTGATCCGTTGTATCCAGGCCATAATTCATTAGATCAAGTCTGGCTGTTGTTTGAGATACCTGATCCGCCAAGGAAATAGCCTTTCCCGCAGTAGCCGCACTGAGCAGCATAGCCGCATAACGCTTGATAGAACCTTCCAGCCCACTGGCTGCCGTTTGCCCACTTTTAACAGACTGGTTGAACTGCTCCTGAGCGGAAAAATTGTTCCGTATGTCGCGTTCTGTGGAATCCATAATGGAATTAAGCTGCTGATAGGCAGCATTGGCTGCAGATATATCCATCCGGCCCATTGCGGAATTTAACTGCTCCTGAACGTTAACCGCTTGGGATAGCCTGCCGCGCAATGACTCCAACTCATTATTGGTCTGGTCTGTCCTCAAATCCACTGGTATATTATTCAACTGTTGGATGCGGTTCGATAAGCTCTGCATCCGGTTTTCTGTTGCAACCACGTCATTGATCATCCCTGGCGGCATAACCTTCATACGCATGGCATGGTCTGATATTGCTTTTTGATTCTGGAATAGCTGCTGTGCGGCAGCGGTGGCTGTCTTATACTCACTTTCAAACCGTTCGGCGCCGCTGTTCATGAACACTGGTTGGGATGAGACGTTATCCCATGTAGGCGGTTCGGGTGCTTTCACTGGGGTATTCTGCACACATTCCAGCTCCTCTTGGTACTGTGCCAGCTGTGCCGCGGCTCCTGCCACAGCCTGCTGCATTGCAGTAGCTTGGGCCGGATTGAAGCCCGCGTCTGTTGTTGCCTGTGCTGCAGTCATGCTGCTAACCATCATGTTCATTGCTGTGGTAATCGACTGCAATACTGGAGTCATCCGATCAGCCATTTGGATCGATGTGCTTATTCCTGCCATATGTCTTCACCTTCTTTCGGGTATAGCAAAAGCACCTGGATTTCTCCAGGTGCTCCATTTATTAAAATAGGGCTTTGATGATAGCCTTATAAAGTTTATCGTCAATCTCCATTAAGCTATTCTTACCATCCACAAACTTAACTGCTATATTATAAGTGCCTTTATTCTTTGCTGATAAACCTGCCAAGAGTCCAATTGGCCCTAAAAGAGTTGCCCCAATAGCACCTCTAGCTATACCACTTGCGGCGCTCTTTCTTTGTTCTTCCGTAATAACCTCATAACCCTCAACAGTATCTTTATTCAAATATAAATTTTTTCCAAAACCGATGCTTATATATACCTGCCCTAATGTAGTACCAACAATCTTTCCCACAAAATCACCTGCAATAACTTTGTTTTTTGCCCCCATATAATTCCCTCCACCTAAATTTTGATAACAATATTATATCATCAATCCCCTTGTTTATCTACCGTTTCTTCCCCTTTTTCAGCTTCTGCGCTTCCTTCTTATCCTTCTCCAGCTTCATCTCGACCGCCGCTACCACATAGGCCCGTTCCTGGATATCCAATTCCAGGAACTCATGGGGCCATCTGTGCAGTTTATGGAGGCAATAGTAGGCAATGTTCGCCTCCATATCGCCCCCATCTATTAGTTTTTTGCTTCATCCACCTTTTCCTGGAAGGTCTGGTCAAAGCCATGATAAGCCTGCACCTGACTCATAAAGGCGTTGTACTCTCCTGGATCGTCAATCATTTCCTGGATCAGCTGCTCCGCCCCCATGGTGCCATAGGAGTCCTGCAGCTCTTTGTCGTTTAAGTTGGGGTACACCACACAGGCCGCAGCCATTTTCGCCAGATACCTGTTGGCAGAGAACTTGGGCCGGAACATGCCCGGCTTGCCGGTCACCTGCACATCCACGGTGCAGTCATCGCGCAGCGCATTATCCTCTTTAGTAGTCAGCGGGCGGATCTCCCATACCAACGGCTTCCCCTTCTCATCGGTCAATGTCTGGGTTGCCGCAATCTTCAGATTGTCCTTAGTCTTCTTATTCTTCTTTAAAAATCTGTTTAACTCTCCCATTGTCTCTCATCCTCTCTTATCTGCTTAAAGCCTCATTTAAAGAAAGCCCATCACGACTAATCCGTTGATGGACAATTTTATAATTTACATTATATTCTCTGCACCACTGAGCAAGGGTTTTTATCTTCCCATTTAGCTCAAAAAAGCGATTACTACGCTTATTATTACTTTGCTCTATTACCTGGGCCCATCTGAGGTTTCCAGGCTCATATCCTCTATCATTATCAATTCTATCCAAACTCAATTCCGTATCACCATAACCTGGTAATTTAGAAACGTAGTTATAAAATGCATAAAAATTATGGAGCCAGGGTTCATAGACACATATCCCTCTGGCTCCATAAGCATAGTATCGGCTATTATTCGGATTATAACACCGCTGGTTCATCATATTCCAAACCGGATATAACTTTGAATGTCTAAGCCCATGCTTATAATTCATAAAAAATGTGCCTCCTTATTTCATTCCCGGTAATTCGGCAAAAAGTTCTGGAATTTCAAAATCTTCAAAACTAAAATCTACGTCTTCATCCAGGTACTCTGCGTCCGCGTCAAATTTAGCTAGAATGCCGCCATCCAGATTGCAATCCTTCAGGATCACAGTCTGCCGGCCCACGCTGGAGGTGGGGTCCTCGTTGGTGATCTGGATATCAAAATACACATCCTCACCAGTCTCCTTGTAGCGGTACAGCAGGTTCCTGAAAATGCTGGTATTATAGTGGAAGGTGGCTGATCCGCTCCCCTTCCATCCGGTAGTCTTGTTCCCCTTTCCGGTCTTCCCAAGGATGGGAACTTCAGACTTGGTTTTCTCAATACTTGCCTCCAGGTTGATGGCCTGCATGAAATTGTACCGGTTCCCATCAATAGTAATAAAGCATTCCGCCAGCGACGCGCTGATGGCGTCCTTAGCATTCATTATTGGATTATTCAGCATGTTCTCTCACTCCTTCCTAATTTACGACCACAGTCATGTAGAGCTGCGCCATCGCACTGATCGGTGTCACCGGGCAGCTGGCCACAATGGACTTCTTTCCCTCGCCCTTTGTGATCACGATATCATCCGCCTTGAAATTCTCAATCGCCCGGATCTTCTCCAGTTCCCTGTAGAAGGTCACCACATCATTCCACAAGCTCACACGCCCTGCATCATCATTAGGGATCTTGCCTAGATATTTACTGCCGAACAGTGCCGCGATATCGTTGCCGATCTGATCTAACACGCGCATAGTCTGGTTGCTGGAAAAGTCCTTGCCCTTCTCATCCGTATATGTCACCAGGGAGTTAATGTCCTCCAGAACGCGGGTTTCATCTCCAACACGGTGCAGGATAAATTTGCCTCCCTTGATCGCTTCCTCCAGCGCCTTCTGGGTATAAGCTGTGTCTGCCTCATACTCTCCATCATAAGTCTTATTGGTGTTGGAGGCATTGACCGCACAGCCGGCAATGGCCCCAGTCACCCAGTACACCAGAGAACAGGCGCCTGAACTCAGCGGAGTCTCACTTCCTTCTGCCGCTATACTTCCTGCCAGGCAGTTCTCCAAAGACACAATGCCCTCATAATCCGCCGCATACCGGAACAGGACAGTCTGGAACTTAATCCCCATCTCATCCCGCATGCTCCTGGTGAAGTCGGCAAACAGCTTTTTCACCGCCTCTTCATCCGATACCAGCCCCAGCGCATGGAACGAATAGCTCTGAATCTGATCCAGGAATTTCTGGTAGTCCGCTTCCGCCGGCGTCCCATTGGTTCCTCCTGTTAATGGGACTCCCGCGGTTGCCTGCAGCGCTGTCTCCCGCTTAAATGTTACAAAGGCATTGTCCGCTAAGTCAGACACCTCGGACACTTCCTGGACATCCATTTCATTTCCATCCAACAGCGTTTTGACCGTGTAAAGTTCCCCTTCCTGCCCGATCACTAAACGCAGAGCATTGCCCCGCACGCCTGCAAAACGGGCTGTCGCATAATCGCAGGCCGCCCGGACCCCGCCGCCGTTGATCCGGCAGCCGTACAGAGTCCGCGCGTTCTTAAACAGATCGCGGATTCCCTTCAGCTTCTCATGGTTGTATCCATACCCAAACAGCTCCAGGCTGCGTTCTGGCAGATCTGCCGCAGACAGGGTAAATACCTCCCCCACCGGTCCCCAGTCCATCTCCAGGGGCATTGCCACATATCCGCGTTCCGACAGGATCATTGCTGCCTTGGCCGCTGATACGAAGTTAATATAGGAGCCCGGCAGAATCTTGTTCTGCACGGTAAAGCTTCCGCCTCCAAGTGCCATATTATTTCACCATTCCTTTCTCTATCTCGATTGTTTCCATCGTGTCCTCTTTCTTTTTGTCCTTTATGATATACAGATTGTAGCTCACAAAGAAGGTTAGAACTCCGTCCTCCAGGTCTGGCCGGGCGCTCCGGGCAGTTCCCCGCAGCAGGCTGCCATCCGCCAGAGTAATATATTCCATCCCATCCATTAGGAGCTCTGTTGCACGGTTCATTTCCCGCAAGATTTCAGTCGTCTCTCCTGGCAGATACTGGATTGCAATACCTGTCTCCCGGAAATACCGCTGCCCAACCATGGGCTTTTCAGTTGGTTCTAAAAGCTGTACAAAAAAGCAGGGTTCTTTTATGCCCTGCCTTACCGGATCTGTATAGATTTCATAGCCATCCCCAAACAGTTCATTCAACCTGCGGGTGATGGCATCAAGTATATCATTATACATGGAATGCCCCCTTTAGATACTCAGCCAGCTTCTTTTCTAAAATGGCCGGTGTCGCTGATTTAACCTGCTGCTCGGAAATTGTCATCATAAGCTTTCCGGGCACCCAAGCTTTTTTCAGGCTTTTTCCCAGTGCTGGCACATATCTTCCGGGCTTCTGGCGGTGCCCATATTCCACATAGGAAGCATACTCGGTCGGATTAATTACTTCGACTTGATAGGAATCTCCCACTTTTTGGATTTCTCCTACTATCCAGCCACGCCGAAGTGTCCCGCCCTGATACCCTGCCCAATATTTTTGCATAATGGCGCCAGACTTGGACAGAAACGTCCTGGATTTACCATCAACCCCTTTAATTTTAACAGTTTTGGGACCTTCCAGCTTCGGAGCCTTCCCTACCGGTGTCCGTTTGATCACCTTGGCCAGCAGTCTGGCTGCCAGCTCATTGGCACATTCCCGACAAAACCTGTCCCGATCACACTCCAGTTGCTTGATCTGCTTCTGAAGTTTCTCGATCTCCTTAAAATCAAAGCTTCCACCTTTCCCCATCACGCATACCCCCGCCACAGCTCCAGCAGGATCTCCTGGTGGGAAGAGTAGACCGCGGCCTTCCCGCTCTGTCCGTAGCTCTCTGTTCGCCCCTGCTGGCTCACCTCAATCCGGCTGCCCGGCGGGATAATAAGCTCCGGAGTCAGGAATAGCTTGATCGTCTGCACTACAGCAGTGGCCGTCCCGCTCGCAGCCGCAGGCGCTGTACCGGAGAAGGACAGGTGGCAGGGGATTCCCTCTAGCACAAGAACCTCCTTGTGGCTCGTCACCTTCGTATCTGGATTTTTCACCGGCTTCTGCTCATACATCTTGCATGTGCCATCGTAGGTCTGCTCTATGACGGCCCTGTGCCGTCTCTGTGCCTGCCTGATTGCGTCCATGATCATTTTACCACCTGACCCTTCTGTACCGGTTCAACTGCCCCTGGTAATCCTTTAGAATACCTCCGGTCAGAACATCCGCCGCGCTCGTAAAGCTGGTTGAGGTGTCCCCTTCGGATATAGAGGCCACTGCCACCGGAGCTTCCAGATCTCCTGGATGGTCATACCGGTATAGGTCCAGCGCCATGCGGTAAGCCGTATTGATAAGCCCAGCCGGCAGCTCATCCAGATTACAGTAATTCAGAATTGTCTCCCTCACATCATCCATGACAAACTGCAGGGGGATGTCCTGGGAAATGTCTGCCTTATCAATCCCCAGCAGTGCCTTAAGCTTCCCCAGTTCCATAAGCTTATCCCCTGGAGATGATCCGGGCAATCGGGATTGCCTTGTGGTCGATCACCTTCAGCCCTGCGCCGCTGCCGCCATTGCCCACCAGCGTCCAGTTGCTTCCGTTCGCCAACTCCTCATTGGTTGGGGATAGGGACACCTGGGACTTTTTGGTGTATGAAATACCATAGGGTGCATAACAGGCCCGATCCCTGGTATACAGAGTTGTCTCTCCACCGTTAGTCTTGGGATCGCGCTGCATTTCATTGGGAACTTCCGCACCAACCTTTTCAAAGTCAATGGCGCCATCCCCCAGCACATACGTTGTGTACTGTGTATATCCCGGCACCAGGTTATCGCCGCTTCCACTGTCCGGGATTGTTTCAACCGGCATGGAGTCATCCACGATCACCGCGCGTCCATTCCAGGTCCCAATTGCAAGATCCCTCTGTATGCCGTCTGCGTCTGTGTACTTCATGTAGGACAGCAGCCGCAGGTTCTCTAAGCTGGTAGCCACTGTGGAGTGCATGATGGCAATGGTGAACTTGGACTTATTGTCCCCGGACGCCTTCTGAATCGCTGTATTCAGTGTTGTGGGGCCTACGCAGCTTAATGGATTCCCATCCTTGTCCGCTCCCGTAACTGCCGTAATGTCGTAAGTATGCCCGTTCACGAACTCCAGGTTCTTTGCCCCTGTCATAGCAAAAACGCCCTTCAGCACTGACAACAGCACATCCTGGTACACATCATCCCACCATCCGGACACCTGTGCCGCCACGTTATCCATGAAGTCGGTGCCGCCGGTGATGTCCGTGGAGAAGTCATCCTCAGTCCACGCCTTAGAACGGCCCCATACTACCACTCCGCGTTCAAAGGTTGTGGTGCGCTCGGAGGTAATGTCCGTCTTACCGTCATAGTTAAGCGCAGCCCCCTCCAGCAGCCCCTTCATGGGCAGGGTTGCATAGGAGGTTCCTGTCTGGGAACTGAATGCCTGCCGGATCTGCTCGTTGCCCTTAATTGCACGGGATTTAATCAGCTCATTCTTCTTGGTTTTAGGAATTCGGTCCACATAACTGCCGAATGCCTCCGGGTTAAAAGTCTTTTCATTAAATTTTGCCATATCTTAAATCATCCTTTCTTTGTTATTCAATTGCTGCACCCGGATTGGTCTCCAGGTATTTACACATCTCACTGTAGGTCATTTCTGACGGCTTCTTGTCCGCCGGCGGGGTTCCCTTGCCTTCAACCGGTTTACCGCCTTTAATCTGCTGCTGAGGTGCTTTCTCTTCTTTAAACAAAAATGCTTTCTCTTTCTTAAGCGCCTTCAGCTGATCCTCCAGGCCAGTCACGGTTCCATCCTCAGATAGAATCAGCTTGGTTTTATCAAACAGCCCCGCCACCAGATCCATATCCTGAGCGTTGTCCCCCAATGCCATCTTGATAGCTGCAGATAACTTTAGATCCTTCAGATCAGCCTCGTACTTCTCCTTTGCCGCCAGATTCTCTGCCTGAAGAGTGATTATCTGCTGCTTCATCGCTTCCACATCTCCTGTGGAGTTCTTCAGCTGTTCCAGTTGGGTATCTCTCTCCTGCGTCTGGATATTGGCAGCATCCAGCTGCTGCTTCAGACTGTCATAATCTGCCTTGGCTGCGTTCACATCGTTGCCATTCTCAGTCATTACCTTATCAATGGCCTCTTTTTCCAGCCCCAGATCCTCTAAAAATTTACGCTTCATCTTTACCTCTCCTCTACGATTTTTTACGCGGTATCACCGCATGATTTTGAGTTAAGCCGACTGTTTTACGCCTGATCGGACTGGCAAATGGGTATAAAAATACCACCGGCCATCATTGACTGGTGGTATCATTCTTTAATTTTCCATCACTGCAAAAATGTGGGATATCATAATGGATATGTGGATTTTTCCGATACGAATCAGGACACGGATGAATTCTAGTCTGGATATTTGCATACAATTTTTTAGTTTCAATCGAAACCTTATCCCACTCCACTCCTGTGTTTAGGCACTTTTCCCGTATTCGATTCATGTCATCCCCTGTTTTTACACTTTTCAGATCCCTTTTCAGTTCTTCCTCGGAATACATCATTTCACCCTCTCCTCAATATAATCAAAAATCAGAGGCTGCTTCTCTTTTAAGTTATTCGGGCTCAGCACATATTCTTTATATGCTTCACTGAAAAAATCACCTAACGAATGATAATTGAATTCCCAATTATCATCTACAGCCCCTACTTCCTCATAAATTCTTCCTTGATACAGGGATATCAAAACATCTTCTCTATTCAATCTTTGAATCGGTTTTATAAATGTATCTGCATCATCAAGAACATAAAACAACTGGTTCTCCCCTCCCAGCGTGTTCTTCACTGCGGCCATAAATTTAGGATCCTTCCATACTTCCAGCTTCGTTTCCAATGCATGGGCCATTTCATGAATAACTTCACCCTCTTGCAAACCTTCCGCTAAATAGAGTATTCCTTTATCCCTATCATATCGTGAATTCCCTATAGAATCAACTCTTACTTCGTTAACTACAGATTCTATAATATCTCTATGTCGCGCTGGAATCATATCTGTTTCCTTTTTGAATTCTTCTTTTGTATCATCCGAGGCAACTCCAGTTATTTTTAACTGCTCAGGTATATTTATTGTCTGATTTCGGTCTGCACTATTGACAAACTGTTTTTCCCACTCCCTATATTTCATATCCGCCGGTACATAATACGTTTTCCCGTCCTCTCCCCTGGCCGCCCGCTGATCCCCCGCCGTAAACTCATCATCAAAGTATGGCGCTGTGGTCGTTCGGCAGTTAGGATGAAACGGCGGCGCTGTCACCCCCACCTCATAATCCTTCATGGCAAACACTTCACCATCCAGATCCCGGCAGATCTCCGAAGTGTGGCTGTCCAGTGTAGCCACAATCTCATATTGCTCCACACCAAGTTCCTTCAGGCAATCCTGTTTCGCCGCGGAGGCAATGGCTGCTGATTCCGTCATCACCAGGCGGCCGGCCTGGCTGCGGCTCACATCCATGGTCTTGGCCAGACTGCCTATGGCCTTCTGCGGGGAGGCGCCACGGATGATATTCTGAGACAGCTCTGTATGCAACGAATTAACCAGCTTCTGCTTATTACTCCAGATCCGGTCTGAGAAGGCTGCACCATCCTGGGCCCAGGGCTTACGGATTATCATGTCAATCCTCTTATCATCCAGCCTAACCAGATTGCTTCCCACCCCAGTCCCCTTGGCAATCTCATAGGCAGAATGGTAATAATTGTCCGCATAGGACTTATGGAGGAAATCCGTCACGCCGCCCTCATACTCAGTTGAAAGTAACTCTGCGTGCTGCTGGATCTGAAGCTTCATGGTATCCAGATAAGAAATGTGGTGCCGGGCGGAGGCATTTTCTAACTGCTTCATCCAGCGCCGGTCAACTGCATTTTCCTCACCGGCTTTTATGTACTGCTCTACCGTCCAATGGAACTCCTCCAGCTCATTCTTGTTCAGTAGCCGCTTGGCTCCGGCCAGGCTGATGTCGTTGTTGTCCGCCAGGCGCTGATACCACTTACTGATGTCCATCTGTATGTCATTGGAAGCCCTCCGGAATTGCTCCTGAAGATCTTTGTAATAAGCCGCGCTGCGCCGGTATTGCTCATCCTCCATCTGCTCGGACCGTCTATGCCAATAGTCCTTATTCCCTTGGCTTACCTTCGCCACCTATTTCACCGCCTTCCGGTTCCTGTACCTGCTGCCGTTCCTGCCTGAAGGCCTGCTGATATGGGTCCATCTGCTCCATCTTCTTCTGCTCCTCCTCTTCCAAGAGCTTCATAGCCTCCTCCACATCATCCACCCATGGGTGTTTCTGCAGGATCAGCTTTGTTGGAAGGAAGCCCACAGACTTCATGCAGTTGTCGATCAGCTCCGTCTCATTCACCAGAATGTTACGGTTGAAGGTGATATCCACCTCCTCCTGCTCAAAGTCACCCTGGCTGGTGCTGGCCAGATACTGGTCTATGAACCATAGCAGGTCCTCAAAGGCCGCCTGGTATTCCGTCTCCATATCCTGGGCGTCCAACTCGATGTCCTGGTAAATGGTCTGTATGTGCATTTGATTGGCGTCGCCAGTCAGCCGAGCGTCCTTTGCGTCATAAGTCTTGCAATTCTCGATCAGGGCTTGCTTGAATATCTCCAGAATAACCCTGTAATTCTCCGCATTAACCTCCACCGTCAGCGCCCGCACATCGCCACCGGCACCGCTGCCGTCATTGCGCACCTTAACCGCTCCATACTGGCTCAGATTCCGCCGGAACTCCCCCAGGTTCTGCCCATCGTAATTGACTATGATCAGAATCGTGTTTCGGGCGTCCTCGCACATGTTGTTTTCAAAGGTGCTGACCATTAGGTTGATCCCGTCCTGCAAGCCCTTGCAGCACTTAATCAGTGGGATCTCATGCGCATTGCGCTTGAATGGGATCAGTGGCACACGCTCCCAGTTGTACGGGACCTCCTTATGCTGGCCATCCGGGTCATGCTGCTCTACCAGGTAATGGGCGCCAGAGGGATGCAATACATCTGGGATTAGATGGCTGCCATCCAGTTGATAACGATCTACACCATTGCTGGAGTAAAGCTCGAAGAACTCAAAGGTCTTTTCCGTTTCCCCCTCATAACCGTCCATCTGGTACAGCCGGCCAAAGCAGTCCAGCTCTGTGTGCTCCTCATCCGCCCAGAAGGGGATGATTTCATAGTTGCTGAACCGTTTAAATTGCAGCTGTCCCTGCTCATTATAGTAGGGATACAGATAGCCGATCCCGCCGCTGATGGAGTCCCCCGCAACACGTTTTAAAGACCGCAGGAAGCGTTTGTCCAGAAGATCCTTAAGGGCAACCGTGTACGACTCATTTTTTGCAGTTATCGTAAACGGCTTTGACAGCAAATAATTCTTTTTCTGATCCACAGCCTTCTGGTACTGGTTATCCACAATCCGATTGTCTGGCAGGTTCTTTGCCGGCTCCAGATCTCCCTTTTCATTGATTACCATGCGAGGAGTATGCAAAATATCATGATCCCCCTGGTAGTAGCGATCTGCTAGGATCATATCGCGCCGGATGGGCGACTGCTTCCACTTCTGGATCTCCTTCTCCAGAAAACGGACATCATTCATCCGGGTCCTGGCCCCGGCATTTACGATGGCGTTGATACGTCGAGTCTCGCTGCCATAATCTATCATCCTTATCACCTTCCTTCTCAATCAAAGCTAAATGCTGCACCAGCGCCAATCTTCTCGGCAATGCCAGTAGTCGCGTCTGGAGCGTCATCATGCTTGTTCTTGCCCTCACGCTGATATTTGATCATCGCGTTGTGGTACTCCGGCCAGCGGTTCTTCCAATCCTCCGGGTAATACACATGCTGCATTACCCAGGCAGAGTTGGAATAGATCCGGGCCTGCTTGTTCTTGGATTGTGTGAACCAGCGAATTACCGTGAGATTGCTTCCCAGTACCTCCCGCAGGATCCGCTCCACGCTTCGGGCAAAGCCGCGGCCGCCGTTGTTGGACTCGATGTCTGCCACATTGACTTGACCAGTATGCAGCATTTTAGCTGTTGCTGGCTCTGTGGCCTCCATAGGCTCCTTCGTATATAGCACCTCCAACACATAGGCCTCGTTGGCAAAAGTCACACCGTAGTCAATACTGCACAGGTAATCCTCGCCCGTGTCTGCGGTATCCGTGTAATTGCGGATCTCCTTAAACTGCGGTAGCTCCCCGGAGTATGTCTTGAAGCTGGTATACAGCCGACCCTTAAGGTCAATGGGCTCCTGCTGGTAGTTGGCGGAAGCGATATCTGCGCCCATGGCCTTGATCTTGGCCTCATAGGACTTCCTGGACAAAACTTCCGGACAAAGCATGGCACCGTCATCCTGCAGCGCCTTCATACTGATGTGGCGGATCCGCGCCCCAGCCTCCCGGAAATGATCCAGGGCCCGGCCTGCCAGGTCATCACTGGCCCATCGGGTCATGATAATGATGATCTTTCCACCCTCCTCCAGGCGGGACAGCATGGTGTCCGTGAACCAGGACCAGTGCTTCTCCTTGGTCAGCTCGTTGTTGGCCTCCTCGGCATTCTTGATCAGATCGTCAATGATCAGCAGTGTGGCGCCGAAACCAGTAGCTGTACCTGTTGGGGAGGTGGCCAGGTAGTTGTTATAGCCGCCCTCCAGGCTCCAGAGGTTCATGGCTCCATCGCCGCGCTTGATCTGAACACCTGGGAATATGTCGGAGAACACGATCCGATTCTCGTCTGCCTTCTCCTCTTGGATGTTGTTGCGGACGTTCTTGGAGAACATGGTGGAAAGCGTCTCGTTGTAGGAACCGGTCATGATCTTCTGTGTTTGGTCATTCCCCAATACCCACTCAACCAGAAGGCCAGCGGTTCGGCTTTTGCCGTGTCTCGGTGGTTCGTTGACCACCATCACCTCGTCATCGGACTGAATGAAGTCCTGAAATGCATTACACAGATCTATGAGGTATTGACGATCCTCCTTATAGAAGTCAGACGCCTTCAAATGACAATAAAAAAAGAACTCGCGCCGCGCAAGCTCTATCTGTGCTCCTCTGATCATGATCTCTCTATCCACCATGGATCAGCTTCTTCAGTTCTTCTGTGGTCAGGCCGGCATAGGGATTATTTGTTTCCACCTGACCAGATACCTGGACTTTGTCGTTCCACATGCCCAGATGGCGGCCCATCAGCTCCAAGGCCTTACCTTTGTCATTGAGTTTGATCTCAATGCCGTTGGCGCCTTCCTTGATCCCGGCAATGGCCCCCAGCTTGTCGTGGGGCATGTCGTCAGTGGGCTTGACCTTGACCGCTGCGCTGCTGCCGCGGCCCTCGATGATCACGAAATCTGTCACATCTGCAAAACCGATTTTGGCCAGCTCCTGCAGCACACGGTCCTGGGTGATCTCGGTGCGATGTTCACGGTCCTTCATGCGCTTCTCAATGTAGGACGCAACGTTAACATTGGTTAACAGCCTACTTGCTGCTGCTTTAGCCACCTCATCGCTCCTCACTCGTGGATATGCTACCTTGTAAGCCCTGGTGGCATTAAGGTCAATCAGGTATTCATTGGCAAATATTTTCTGTTTTGGCGTTAATGCCATCGGGCTCACCTCACTTTCTATTTATGACATGGGAAAAGCGCCCAGCTATCTGAGCGCTCGTGATGAGGTTTACAATTATTGTATCGCTGACTCCGCCATTTTACTGAGAGCTTCCTGTAAAACGGTAGAGCAACTAATATTATTCTCTTCGACATAGGTATTAAGCCATGCCGGAATTGTCAGTGTTTTCTTCACCGCTTTGCTTCCGTACTTTGCCGCATATGCGTCCATGTCCAAAGCAACCATATTAACGAACTGCCCTGGTTCCGTTACGATATCCGCAAAAACTGATGCCTTCGGCGCTTTCTTTCCGTCCTCAAGTTCTGTCAGCACCCATCCGCTGGCAGCATCCTCCGCCATAAAAATTGCTTCCGCCATATCGTCACCACCGGTCACGCAACCGGGAAGATCAGGGAACACAACTACATACCCCCCACTTTCGTCTTCGTAAGGAGTAAAAACTGCCGGATAAACTAATTTCATAAGCTACCTCCTAATCTATGTGCAGGCACTTGGGGCTTTATAGCCCCGCCTGCTTTAGTATTGATTTTACAACTGTAGGGTTTATGTCTTTCCCCTTATGTTCTGGTATTGTAACTTTTCCCAGTTTTGTTGGGTGTTTGTATTGATGATGGGAACCAACCTGTTTTACTTCATACCAGCCATCTTGTAAAATCATTTTTTCTACTTCCCTGAACCTCATCTCTTCCCTCCTTCTAATTATATTATAGCACGTGTAGTACGTATTGTCAATGTTTTTGATACATACTATACGTGTTTTTAACAAAAAAGCCCCGCCATCCCCGGCAGGGCCCTCTCAGGAGGAAAAT
>URUZ01000085.1 GCA_900551225.1 uncultured Clostridium sp. | reverse complement strand
CAATTAAACGTTCTTGATTTTCTTTTATACATCTGATATACTTAAAAAAAGCGTAATCTATGAAAATTTTTCATACACATTTGAACAAAATGGAGGCAACTTCTATGGGTACCAAGCCAACAATCCAACTCGTCGCACAAAAAGCCGGCGTTTCCATCACAACCGTATCCCGTGTTCTCAACAGCCATCCTGCTGTGCTGCCAGAGACCAGAGCAAAGGTGCTCTCTGTCATGAAGGATCTGGACTACAAGCCCAACCAGCTGGCCAGAGGGCTTTCAACCAATGGATTTGACGCAATCCTGGTCATTTATACCCGTTCTTCCAACCGGGGCACGGACAATCCCTACTTTTCCACCGTAATCAGCGCCATTGGCATTGTAGCAGAGGCTAACAATTATGACTTAATCCTCCACTCCGGGGACGATGAGGATAAGGAGATTGAGAAGGCCCTGTCTATGATCAGCAGCCGCCTGATTAAAGGGATTATCCTCTTGAGCAGCCGGATCAACAGCAAATTTATTGAGGTTGTGTCCGCAACCTCAATTCCCATTGTGGTAATCGGCAAATACAGCACTCAGATCCAGGCCCCCAACGTAATCTCCGTTGACACTGACAATTACAGTGACTGCTGGGAGATCGGAAGCTATTTGGTGCAGATGGGGCACCGGAAGATCGGCTGCGTCCATGCCCCCCTCACCCACTATGTAGCGGTGGACCGGCTCGCCGGTTTCCAGGACGCCCTGCGCTCCCACGGCATTGAAGCGGTGGAGGACTGTTTTGTAGATGGCGGTAATACCATTGACTCCGCATATATGGCCACGGTCAGTCTGCTTTGCTCCCACAAGGTCACTGCCATTTTTGCCACAGACGACCTTAAGGCCCTGGGTGTCTACAAGGCCGCCAAGAGCATGCATATGGAGGTTCCGGAGGAGCTGTCGGTAATCGGGCACAATGATTTTGAGTTTTCTTCCCTGCTGACGCCCGCACTGACTACGGTCCGGGTGCCGATCCACGAGCTTGGCCTGCTCTCTGCCTCCAAATTGTTCTCCATGATGAGCTCCAAGGATGTGGAACACAGCCAGATGATCCCAACGGACATGATATTGAGAAACTCTGTAAAAATGGTTATGCAATCGGTTGAGTAAACCGGGAATGCGTGTTACCATTCACTCACAAGAAAAGGGAGGAATGAGCCAATGAAGAACCAAACACTTGGAGGAATGATCGCCGCGCTCAGAAAGGAAAAGGGACTGACGCAGTTAGAATTAGCAGAAAAGATGGGGATTACGGACAAAGCGGTATCTAAATGGGAACGGGATCTATCCTGCCCGGATGTGAGTTCTCTGCCAAAGCTTGCAGAAATTCTGGAAGTGTCGGTGGATCAGCTCATGCAGATTAAGTTAAATAGAACAAGGGACAGTAAAGGAAAAAGTGTAAATGACATCCTTCAACTAGTATTCAAAGCGGTTGCCTTAGCCATGGGAATAGCGGTTCTGGTTCTGTCGGTATTGAGAGCAATTGACATATATTCCGGTTTTTTTATGCTTGGACTGGGTTTGGCAAGTGTGGGAATCGTGCTTCTGTCTTGTCACAGTAAGGAGGATTCATGATTACGCCAGAATTGGAAACTGATGGATTTCAATTAAACTGAAAGCATTCATTCACCGCCCACATAAAAATCCTGGAACCGCCCATCGTACACGGCGGATTCCAGGATTTTCCAGATTCAATCTAAAGCCAGAACAGAGGTATAAACACCAGCGCAGCCACAATGCTGGCCGCCCCTTCCAGCAGCCCCCATCTGAATATGTCCTTGGGAGTATAGTGGCCGCCCTCCATCACAAATGCCAGAATCGGGGTCGCCATTGGTGTGAGGCAGCAGATACCGCTGCCGAACAGAGCCGCCATGACGAAGGCGTACGGCTCGATGCCCATGGCCTGGGCGATGGCGATGCCGATGGGCGCCATCAGGGACACGGCAGCGTTGTTGGACATAAACTGCGTGATTACTCCCGTCACCAGGAAGATCACCATGATGATCACAATCGGTGAGGAATTCCGGCCGAAGAGGTTCATAATCCAGTCCGCGATCACAGTGCCCAGGCCGCTGGCCTCCACGCCCTTGGCAACGGCTGTCATGCCGCCGATCATGAATACGGTGGACCAGTTGATGCTG
Source organism: uncultured Clostridium sp. (assembly GCA_900551225.1). Lineage (GTDB taxonomy): Bacteria > Bacillota > Clostridia > Lachnospirales > Lachnospiraceae > Enterocloster. Next base: position 13,744 of record URUZ01000085.1, on the reverse strand, counting down.
GCGAACATCTGCTTCTGGCTCAGGCAGCCGGTGAGCACAGAGGCCACAGCGCCGATGGCTGCACAGATGTACATGGGACAGACCTCAGAATTGATCACCATACCCACAACAGTGGCCACCAAGATCACACCAGACACGATCATCCTTCCGTTCAGCTTGTCCGGCAGCCCGGAAGCCTTGGCTGCTTCCGCCTCATCGGGCTTTACAAAGGTATTGGGAAGCACCTTGTTCATGAACAGCATCAGCAGTACAAAGTAAATGATAGCCCTTGGCAGCCCAACTGTGGTGGGGTCGAAGAATTCCCAGCCCCTAAAACCGCTCTCAATCAGGATGGACGAGGTGGTGGAGCACATGCCTGACCCGGCCAGGGTCATAAAGGAACCAAAACCTATACCCGAGAACATGGGAAGCAGGATTCTGCTGATGGACAGGTTGGAGGCCAGGCAGATGGAGCTGAAAATGGGGTACAGGATCATCAGGGAGGCAGATCCGCTGCACACCGATGACATGATTCCCCCGGCCAGTATGGCCACAATCTGCAGGCTCCTCTCCCCTTTACCTGTGAGCCTCACAATGGAATTGCCCATCCAGCCTGCAAAACCGGTATGGAACATTCCGCCTCCGATAATCATCATGCCCGCCATCAGCACAATGGAGGTGGAGGCATAGTAGGTGAAAACGGATTTAAATGCAACGGTCCCGGTCAGGGCCACTGCGATCGCCCCAATGGTGGCCACCACTGCATTGGGAAAACGCGGGCTGAAAAACATATATGTAACAACAATCAATATCACTGCGGTCAGTATCACCTGTGAATTCATATCAAATATCCCCCTTTATCCTTTGCTGTTATATTCCGGCGGTATGGTTTCCGGCCGGGAGGTACTAGTTACCATCTGCCATAAACTGCCGGAATTTCTCCGACATCTGGTCCACGAAGCGTTTCCATTCATCCCGATCCACAAAGGGATTGGACTGCGCTCCGGCCAGCATCATTTCCCGCTTCTGTAATGTCTCGTTCTGCCTGGGATGGTTGCCCAGCACCACGTCCACCGGGTATTCCCGCACCTTGGCCAGGGACTCCAGAAATGTCTCCCGCATGGTCAGGGGCAGGCCGTCTTCTTCCAGTTTTTTCCTATACAATGTGTTGAAGCCGGCTCCGCCGAAATATCCGATGTGGTATGTGCGGCCATTTTCCTGGGTATCGAAGAAGAAACTCATGACCCCAGGGGAATGGCCAGGCGTCAGCACACACTTGACGGAGGTATTGCCCAGGGTCAGCACATCGCCGTCCTCCAACTCCAGGTCCGGTGTGAAAATGGAGGCGTAGGGGTTGGGATTGGCCTGCATGTAGACCAACTCCGGCCGGTTCTTCATAACCTCCGCCCCGGCCCTGCTGACCGCCAGCTTGCAGCCGTAGAGGTCCTTAAAGTCATTGGCGGCTCCGATATGGTCAAAATGTTCGTGGGAGTGGATCAGGTATTTGATATCCGCCGGATTGAAGCCCGCCTCCCAGACAGCCTGCACCAGCAGGTGTATGGAGTGCTGGAATCCGCTGTCGAACATGATCAGTCCCTCCCCTGTGTCCACCAGGTGGGAGCAGACCTTGGAATCCCCGATATAATATACATTTCCTACGATTTTAAATGGCTTCACATAGTATCTGGCAGGGTGGGCGTAGTAGTCCAGGTTCTTGGTACGCTGCACCTGCTCGATCTCCTCATAACTCATCTGATATTTTTCTAAATCCATCATGTTCCCCTTTCAATTTCCATAGTTTTATTATAGAATGGAAGTATGTATAAATCAAATTCATTATAACTATCTTTTAATTACTAAAAGCAATAGTTCATTGGAGGCTGGAATGAATATTAAGGAGTTCGAGTACATAGCGGAGATTGCATCCCAGGAGAGCATCTCCAAGGCCGCGGCAAGGCTCTACCTGTCCCAGCCCACCCTGACAAAATTCCTCAAAAAAATAGAGGCGGAGTTTGAAACTCCCCTCTTCTATCGTGTGGGCAAAAAAATGATCCCCACTCCCGCCGGACAGGCGTGTGTGGAGAAAGCAGGACAAATCATTGACCTCAATGAACAGATGAATAAACAGGTGCTGTCCCTGCGCCTGCAGGATCAGGGATATGTGCGCATCGGCACCTCTGCAAGCCGCGGTGAGTTCTTCGCCACACGGGTTCTCCCGCAGATGACGAAGCGTTTCCCGGGGACCTGTTTTACCATGGCGTTGGAGGCCAAGACGGACCTGATGCGGCGCCTGGAAAATAATGAGCTGGACATCATTTTTGTCAACAACTCCTCGGAGCGCCCCTACCTGGACTATGTGAATATCGCCAGGGAGGAGATGGTGCTGGTGGTGCCGGACGGGCATGAGCTGTTAGACAAGGCGGCAGACCGCCCGGATTATCCATATCCCTATGTGTCCCTGGCGGACTGGGCGGAGTACCCCTTCATTATGGCAGATATCCGGATGAACACCGGACAGTACGCACGCATGCTCTTTGCCCACTATGAGCGCACGCCGCGCACAGTGCTGGAGGTGGCCTCCCTTCAGTTCATTTACTCAGCGGTCTGCCAGAATATCGGCATCACCATCGCCCCCTCCATGCCCCTGGTGCAGCCCGACCATACCCAGCTCCACTATCTGTCCTTTGAGGATGACCGCCAGATCCAGTGGCATTTTACCGCCATCCGGAAACTCCGTGAGGGATGGACAGGGCTGCTGGGGGAACTGGTGGCGGTGGTGAAGGAGCAGTATGACATTTAATATACTGCATATTCCTTCTTGGTCACCAGGGACCTGGTCGTTTTCCTGCTCTTATCCATCTCAAAGGTACAGATGGTGCGGAATACGCCCGGCCGGTCCTCCCAGCCCACGGTTACTGTTAAGACGTCCTTTGTGTCGTATGTGACCCTGTACTCCAGCTCCTCATCCTCGTCCTGGTAGAGCCCTTCCCGGATCAGGATGTTTTCCAGGAGGTACGGGGCGTTTTCCCGGTTGATGGCGGGCTGTTCCTGCCTGGCGCCCTCCGCCTCATAGACCCAGCCATCCTGGCCCTGCTGCCAGCTGCCGGCCCAGGCGGTCTGGCAGGCCATGGCCCAGACGGCCCCGGCGATCCCCATGACGCCTGCTGTGCGTCTCCATCCAGCCATGCATTTCACCTCCATTCTTATCTTCTTTATTCCACATCGGCGATTCCCAGCACCGCCCAGTCATAGGTGTCCAGTGCCTGCTCCAGCGCCAGGTCTGCGGCTTTTAAGTCCGCCTCCTTCTGGATGCAGCTTAGCTCCTCCCTCAGGTAGTCCTCCCGGCTCAGCATCCCGGCCCCGTATTTAATATCTGCCTGCTGTTTGGTCTGCCGGGCCTTCTCATAGCCGGTCTGCGCCTGCTCCAGGGCATCTTTTTTCAGCAGAACGTCCTCGTAGAGCCGCTTCATCTCTGAGGTCAGCTTCTGCTCCCCGTGTTCCATGGTCCGCAGCTTATACTGGGAGCTGGACGTGGAGTTTACATTCAGGGAGTGGCGGTCGCTCATCAGCGTATAGTTGTTCCCAATAGCTTTCTGGGTATCTGCTTCCAGGTCCATGGCGCTGATCCGTGTTAGGTCAGCGGAGGGGATGGAGGCGATCTCCAGGCTCCCGTCCGGCTCCCGGCCCACCATCAGGCAGAGGCTGCTGTACAGGCTTTCCATATTTTCCTCAACTGTGGCCAGGGAGGACTCTGCGGTCAGCACCTGGTTCTTAAGCGACAGGACATCCACTGAAGTGGCCAGGCCGGTCTGCTCCTTCACCTGGCCCAGTTGGTACTGGGCGGTGTACAGCTCTCTCATCTTCAACAGGGTGTCCCTCTGCTGACGCAGTGTCTCGTAGGATACCATCAGGGACTGGGCGGCCACGGTCATCTGCCGGGTGACCTGTCTCTGGGTGCTGGTGCTGGAAGCTGTATTCATCCGGTCCAGCATCTTGTAGTAGGAGCTGGCTGCGGCCTTATAGGTCTGCTCCTGGGCCTTGTAGTAGGAATGCTCCTCCATATTGCCCGAATCCTTCGCCTGGTCTATATCCGTGGAAACCCTTCCCTGGTACAGCTTCAGCTCCGACCATGCGTCCTCATACTGGGCCACGGTCCGGTTGCGGGAATCCGCAACCTCCTGGACTGTGGGATTGTAGCTGCTTATCATGTCCTGAAGCTCCGAATACTCCAGAACATTGTCCGACAGCCCTGCATTTTTCTCCTGCTGCGTGCCATCCGGGATATCGCTTCCGGCTGCTTCAGCTGCCGCGCCCGGGAATACCAGGGCTGCGGACAGGGCCAGCGACAGAAACAGTGTGCTGTACGTCTTTCTTCCCTTCATATCTGTCTCCTATTCTGCCGCCGCCAGGCCATTTACCGACCAGTCATAGGTCTCCATGGCCTGGAACAGCTCGATGGCCGCCATCTGGGCGCCCAGCCTGCTGCTCTCCCACTGGTATTCCTGCTCCTGATACTCCAGGCCGGTCATCATGCCTGCAGCTTTCCCGAGGCAACCCGGGTATTGGCTGCCTGCAGCTGCTCCTCTGTCAGCGCCTGCTCATAGGAGAGCTTGGCTGAAAGAACGCTTTTATAGGCGCTGGAGAGGGATGAGCCGATCTGTTTCTCGTTGTTCCTGATCTTTGTCTCCAGGGACTCCCTGGTGGTCTGGGATCTGGCATTATCCAGCTTCCTTTTGTTGATTTTCAGTGTATAGTTGTTCTCCAGGGCCTGAGCCAGATCCTGGGCCGGGTCCATGGACGCAATGCGGGTCTGGTCTATCTCCGGCAGATCCTTAATCTCCGGCGTGTCGCTGTGTTTCCAGCCCAGCATGATGCACAGCGATTCCTTCAGACCGGTGATATCCGCCTCCAGCTCCCGAATCGTTGTCTGGGCTCTCTGCAGGCTCTCCTGGGAGGAGAGCACATCCACGGATGTGGCGGTTCCGGCCGACTGCTTCACCTGCTCTAAACTGTATTTCTCCTGGGCCAGGTGCAGATCCGCCTGTTTCTGCTCCAGCTCCAGCCTCTTCTTGTGATATGAGATCATGCCGGACTGGGCGGAGGCCGTCAGATTGTCCTCTGCCATCTCGTAAGTCAGCAGATAGATCTGGCTGTCCTCCAGCGTATTGTCCGCTTGATCCAACATGTTTTTAGCCTGTATCTCCAACTGAAGGTCAGACATCATGGAGCCTGCGTCGGTCTCCCCGGACATGTCACCGTAGAAGTCCTGGGCCAGATCATTGTAGGCGTCCGCCACCTCGGTGTTGGTATCCCCGTAGTCCTCGCGGAACTTCCGGTAATCATATTGGTTGTTCTGGACCGTGGCATTGTACTCATGGATCAGCCCCGGTATCTCGTCATACTCTATGATATCATCCTGAAGCCGCTCCCACTCCTGGGCCGTCCTGGCAAATTCCGGGCTGGCGGCCAGGGCGGTCATGGGAGATACTACTCCCATGAGGCCTGCCAGGCTTAGGATCACAGTCTTTTTTTGCCATTTCATTAATCTTTCCTCCGTTTTTCCTTTATCTTGCTCCCTGCTCCGCTCATGATCTTATAATACCCCGGCAGCATCAGCAGACACATAATGGTGGAGGCCGTCAGACCGCCGATATTGACGACGGCAAGACCCTGGGTCATGCTGCCGGAATTCCCGATGGCCATAGCCATGGGGATCATGGCGATTACCGTGGTCAGCGTTGTCATCAGAATGGGCCGGATGCGGGTGGCCCCAGCCTCAATCAGCGCTGTGTCCATATCCATGGTGGCCCGGTACTGGTTGGCCGTGTCCACGAACAGGATTCCGTTATTCACCACCGTACCGATGAGCATCAGGAAACCGATCAGGGACACCATGCTGATGGCGCTGTCCGTCAAAAAGAGCAGGCCAAATGCGCCAATCAGGCTGAAGGGGATGGTGGTCATTACCATGACCGAATATCTGGGTGATTCAAACTGGGCCGCCATGACCACGAAGATCATGAACGCCGCCGTGCCGATGGCTCCGAACAGAGCCGAGAACTCCTCGTTCATGGAACTGTCCATGGAGTTTAAACAGATGGTGACAGATGAGGTCAGGTTGGGATTCACAATCTCCTGGTTAATCTCATTCCGGCTCTCCTTGGTGGCTTTTTCCGTGTATTCACCGCTGATGGTTACCTTGTATTCTTTATCTTCCCGCGAGATGCTGGCCGGGCTGTCCACAAACTGTACCTCCGCCACATCCGTCAGGGCAATGGAGCCGCCCTTCCCGGTGGTGAGCACCAGGCTCTTCACCTGGTCAATGGTTTTGTAGTCATCATCCGCATATTCTACCTGCACCGTCACATCATTTCCGTCAATCTCAATATCCGTAGCCTCCACGCCGCTGATGGCGCTGCGCACCACGCTTCCGATCTGGGCTGCGCTAAGTCCCGCGGCCTGGGCCTTCAGGGCATCTACCCTCACCTCCACAACCGGGGAGGAGTTCTCCAGATCCGAGTGGACCCTGGTCACATCATCCCGCGCCATGAGCTGGGCCACGATCTTGCTGGACACGGACTTCACTTCATCATAATCCGCCCCCTTCAGGATGACCTCATAGCTCTCCAGGGCTGAGGACATCATGCTCATGGAGGAGCTCATCTCAACGGAAATGTCGCAGTTTCGTACATCGGACAGCTGCTGTTTCCACAGCCGCACCACATCCACCGTATCCATATCCCTGTCATCTTTTAAATAAGCGCTTATGGAAGCGGAATTGCCGGAGCTTAAGCCGCCTCCGCCGTAGCTTGTCATATAGGATTCCAGATTTGAATCCTGGGTAATAATTGCCTCGATCTCCCGGAGTATGTCATCCACCTTCTCTGTCTTCAGACCGGGGCGGGTATCCACGGACACCGTGATCTCCCCCTTGTCGTCAGAGCCCATCAGCTCCATGTCCAGCTTACTTGCCAAAAACAGGGAGAACAGCAGCAGGCCAATGGAGATAAACATAACCGTCTTTTTCTTGGGCAGAATGACGCGCATGGCCTTCCGGTATGCATCCTGCAGGCTGTGCACCGGTTTGGACAGAGGGGCCTTCTCCCGCTCCTTGGGCCTGTAGATCATATAACAGAGGGGCACCACGGTAATCGCGGATATCAGGGACGCCACCAGGCAGAATACGATGGTGAAGCCCAGAGGCTTGAACAGCTGCCCCGTCATCCCCTTTAACATTGCCAGCGGAAGGAACACCACGCAGGTGGTGGCAGTTCCGCCCAGAACGGAGGCGCTGACGATCTTCGTGCCCTCCAGGGCATCGCTCATGAACTCCACCAGCCCGGCCTTCTTCTCAGACGTGGCCCTGAAACAGCTTTCCAGCACCACGATGGAGTTATCCACCATCATTCCAACGCCCAGGGTCAGGGCGCTCATGGTGATAATATTCAAGGAAAAGCCCATCAGGTTCATCAGGATAAATGCCGCCAGGATGGAGATGGGAATGGAGCTTCCCACAATCAGGGAGGCCTTGATATCTCCAAAGAACAGCCAGATGATTACCATGGAGATCAGGATTGCCAGGCAGAGGGTCTCCGCCACGGACAGCAGGGATTCCATGATGGATTCAGAAGAGTCGCTGACAATGGTGATATTCAGGTCCTTATCTTCCCCCTGGAGCCGGTTCACGGTCTTCTTCACCTGGTTGGACAGCTCAATGGCCGTGGCGCTCTGCTGTTTGCTGATGGACACCGAAATCGTATCATTTCCATCGTAGCGCGCAATACTGTCGCTGGAATCCGTGGTGGTGTAAACATTTGCCACATCCTCTAAATACACGGTATCCCCGCTGGCCACGGTCAGCGGAATCTTCTTTAAGCTCTCCACCGTGTTGTAGGTCATACGGGTGGACACGGACAGTTCCTGGCTTCCCACCAGAGTATCCCCTGCCGGGTAGGACAGGTCCGCAGCCTTGATGTCAGAGGCAATGGAGGTCATGGACACCTTATACTGGCTCACCTTCTCCGGCAGCACCTCAATCTTCACGTATTCGTCGGAACCGCCGCGGATGGTTACGTCCGCCGCTATGGATATCTTCTCAAACTCAGGTATAATCTTGTTATCTACATAGCTGTACAGGTTTTCCCGGGAATTATTGTCAATTGCCAGGGTGATATCTGCGCCGGAATCCATGCTCAGCTCCATAATCACAGGGGTGCTGGCATCCTCCGGCAGCTGGGAGGCCACCAGGTCGATCTTCTTCTTTAAATCGTCATAGGCCTCATCCGTGTCCGTGCCGTACTCATATTCCAGCATGACGATGGACATGCCCTCGCTGGAGGAGGAGCTGATGGATTTAAGGCCGCTCAGCGCGCTGGCCTGATCCTCGATCTCCTTGGTCACCAGGTCATTGACGTCCTCAGGGTTGGCGCCGGAATATGTGGTCATCACCAGCAGCATGGGCATATCCATGTCAGGCGTCAGTTCCAGCTTGGCGCCGGTGACCGAGGTATAGCCGAAGAATATCAGGCAGATGATACACATGATGGCTGTCACCGGCCGTTTGAGGACATATTTTGTCAAAATACTCATATTGTTCAGTCCTCCTTATTGGTTCTGCGCCGGCTGCTGTGCTGTCTGTGCCGGCTCTCCGGCCGCTTCCTCTGAATCTCCCGATACCCTGATCCGGGCTCCCTCGGACAGCTCGGAACTCCAGGTGGTGATCACCTGATCTTCCATAGAAAGGCCGGACAATACCTCCATGGTCTCCGAATCATAGATTCCCGTCTCAATAAATACCTTGTGCACCGTGCTGTCCTCGCAGGTATACACATAGGGCTTCCCATCGTCATAGTAGACAGCATCCACTGGTATGGTCATGGTATTTTCCGTCTTTTCCGAGATCACGTACAGCTTCACCTCAGAACCGGTGGAGAAGGCATTTCCCCCTGTCAGCCGGGCCTTTACCTTGTACAGGCCGGTGGTGCTGTCCGCCATGGTGCTGATCTCATAGATGATGCCGCTGCCGGTCTTACCTGTCTTTTCCACCTCCACCTCATCGCCTTCGCGGAGATAATCCCTGATACGCTCAGTGGCTGAGAAGGACACCACCCGCTCCCCCTGGCCGGAGATCACACAGATCAGGTTATTCTGGGACACGGAGTCAAACACCTCCATATCACAGATCTCCACCAGACCGCTGATGGGCGCCGTGATCTGGCTGTATTCCAGCTGGGTCTTGTATGTATATTCCGCCTGGTCATACTGGATTTTGGCGCTATCCGCCTTGTTCCTGTACTGCTCATAGGCCTGGCTGGAAATGCCGCCGCTGCTGTAGAGAATCTGCTGCCTGGCCAGTTCATCCTGGGATTCCTTCAGCGTAAGGGCAGCTGCATCCAGGCTGCTCTTGGCCGTCTCCACCTGCTTGGTGTCAATGGTGCAGATCACCTGTCCTTCGGTGACCATATCCCCTGCCTTCACGTTGACGGCAGTCACATCTCCTGCCGCCTTGGGGTAGATATAGACCACGTCCGAGGGTTCTATCTTGCCGATCAGGCTGGTTGTCAGGCGGATGTCACCTGTCCGGGGATATGTGGTCTCCATCACCGGCAGTGCCACCGCATCCGCAAACTGCTTCTTATTCATCAATCTGGGAATAACTGCCGCACAGATCACCACTACCGCTGCCGCAGCTATAATAACGCTTTTTTTCATCACGTTCTGCCTCCTTTTTTATACAGACCCTATCTTACTAGACCTAGATGAACCTTCATTAAACCCAACATGAACTCAACATGAAATCATAAAAAATTCATATTTAGGCCGGTTGGCAAATTCATGTAGGGTTCATAATCGTCATGTATAATGCCTGTATACGTTTTAAAGATTTCATATGGGGAAAGGAAGAAAACAGATGCTGATGCTTAAAATTCTGATTGTGGAAGACGATGCAAAGCTGAGCCAGCTTTATAAAATCGTGCTCAACAAAGCTGGATATGAAACTGTATTAGCTGCCAACGGACAGGAGGCATGGGATATTTTTGATGCAGAGCACATTGACCTGGTGATCACTGATGTTATGATGCCGGTTCTCAATGGGTATGAATTCGTGAAAATACTCCGCCAGGAGAATCCCCTGATCCCAGTCCTGATGATCACCGCCAAGGATGACTATCCCTCTAAAAGCAAGGGATTCACCCTGGGCATTGACGATTATATGACCAAGCCCATTGACGTGAATGAGATGGTGCTGCGGGTCAGGGCGCTGCTGCGCAGGGCCAATATCAACCAGGAGCGCAGGCTGATGGTGGGCGGCACCTGCCTGGATTATGATTCCCTGACCGTATATGATAAGGACGTCCCGCTCATGCTGCCTCAGAAGGAATTCCTTCTATTATATAAGCTGGTGTCCTACCCCAACAAGATTTTCACCCGCATGCAGCTGATGGATGAAATCTGGGGGCCTGACACCTCCTCCGACATACAGACCATAGACGTGCATATCAACAGGCTGCGCAGGCATTTTGAGAACAACCCTGATTTTGAGATTGTGACGGTGCGGGGGCTGGGTTATAAGGCGGTGATCCGATGAAAAATGGGATCAGGCTGTGGTTTGGTTTTTCTATCAATGTCATAATTATCATGGTGGCTACATTTTCAGTCACAGGTGTCATTGCATTCCGGGTGCTGGCCGCCAGCGCTAACCCCCACCCCCGCCCTTCTATGTGGATTCCGCTTCTAACCCTGATCATTACCGGCGTTCTGATTTCGTCCTCCCTGATGATTATGGTATCAACACACCTGTTCAAGCCCGTTCAGGTCCTGATTGAAGCGCTTCAGAAGGTGGCCGGAGGCGATTTTGACGTTCAGCTGCCCGTGGATCATTTAAACGAATACGCCAGCAATATGAACGCCAACTTCAACAAGATGGTAAGGGAGTTAAATTCCATGGAAACCCTTCAGGCTGATTTCATTCAGAATGTCTCCCATGAGTTTAAGACCCCACTGGCTTCCATTGAAGGTTATGCCACGCTGTTAAACGGCGCGCCCCTTTCCGAGGAGCTTCACAGCTACTCCCATCACATTTTAGACAGCGCCAGACAGCTCTCCGCCCTCACAGGGAACATCCTTAAGCTGTCCAAATTGGAAAACCAGGGAATCGTCTCTCAGAAGGAGTCGTTTTCCCTGGATGAACAGATCCGGCAGGCTCTTCTCAGCCTGGCGCCGCTGTGGGAGCCAAAACACCTGGATATTGATATGGAGCTCCAGGAGATCCTATATTATGGAAATGAGAACCTGATGTTCCAGGTCTGGACCAACCTGTTCTCCAACGCCGTCAAATTCACCCCGCCCGGCGGTTCCATCTACGCCAGGAGCTACGGGACGCCGGAGGAGATTATCGTTGAAATAAGGGACACCGGAGTGGGCATGTCCCCGGACATCCAGGCCCATATCTTCGATAAATTCTATCAGGGAGAACGAAACCGCAATATGGAAGGCAACGGCCTTGGCCTGGCTCTGGTGAAGAAGATTATTACCCTGTGCGGAGGCACCATCAGCGTGGACAGCAGGCCTGATGAGGGGGCGGCGTTTACCGTGCGGCTGCCGAAAAAGGACCTTTAGATGTGATTGGCCACCTCAAATGCATCCCAGCTGGCGGTACAGGGAGTCCTCCCCGGTAAATGTAATACTGTTACTATACCACCTGGATGCGCTCCAGCGCAATCCGTTTCATAGGCTTGATGGAACAGCAGCACACTGCGATGGTCTGCAGGTCTGCCACAGGCTGGGCCAGGTAGATACCCGCCACACCCATGAAGCCCGGGAGCAGCATAATAAAGGGGATGTATAACACGCCCTGGCGCAGCACGGAGAGGAACAGGCCGTATTTTGACGCGCCGATGGTCTGGAAGGTGATGGTCAGCATGTAGCAAAGCCCGAAAGCCGGATACAGCAGTACCTGGGAGATCAGCAGTTTTGCGCCATAGTCAATCACTGTGGGGTTTTGGTTAAACAGCATAATAAGCGGTCTGGACAGTAAAATGTAAACTGCCGCCACCACCACAGTGATGACAATAGAGGCCCGCGCCGCGAATCTGACCGATTCCCTGAGCCGGTCGTTAAGTTTCCCGCCAAAGGCGTAGGAGGCCACCGGCTGGTAGCCCTGCATGAATCCCAGCACCACGTAGCAGCCGATCAGCACCAGGCGCTGGACCACGCCGTAAGCTGCGATGATCAGATCCCCGTCCGCCAGGGATTTGGCCGCAATATTGGTCATGGAGGTGGCCGCGGCCAGACAGATCTGGATTACCGCAGTGGGGATACCGATCAGCACCACGGTTTTCATCAGGCCGCCGCCCATCCGGAAGTACCGGGCCTTCACCTTAATAATGGAGCGCCCGCTCCAGTAGAACCAGACCATGATGAAAAATGTAATAAACTGGGACACCGTGGTGGCCAGGGACGCCCCCGCCACGCCCAGCCCCCAGTCAAACATAAAGACCGGGTCCAGCACCACATTGGCCGCAGCGCCGGTGACCACGGCAATGGAGGAGATCTTCACCGAGGACTCCGCCCGGGCCGCACAGTTTAAACTCTGGGCCGGCAGGTTGGCCAGGGCTGCCACGAACATCCAGAACGCATAGTCCCTGGCCTGGGGAAGCACCGCCTCAGAGGCCCCAAAAGCTGTTAACAGGTAATCCATCCCCATGATTCCAAACACGCACAGGCAGAGTCCGATCACCAGGGACAGCCCCACTACTGTGGATACCGTGCGGTTGGCTTCCGCCTTGTCCCCAGCCCCCAGCTGCCGCCCCGCCAAAACCGCGGCTCCTGCCGCAAAAATATTCTCCACTGACACCATGATCAGCAGCAGCGGAAGGGTCACCCCCACCGCCGCCAGCGCAATATCTGAACCCAGCATACCGATATAGGCGGTGTCCACAATGTTGTATACAGCCTTGGCCAGAAGGGCCAGGGTTGCGGGCACCGCCAGCTTCACTATGGCTTTAGATGGTTTCTCACTGCTTAAAAGCATTTCTTGGTTCTGTGATTCTTTTTTCTTATTCATTTGGCTGTGCCTCCTGTCTCTCCACTACCCCGTAAAGCAGGATATCCAGAGCCCGTTTACATTTTTCCTCGCGCGCCATCACTCCGGTATCCCCTTCTGCCCAATGGCTTGCATCAATAAAATTCTGGTACTGCTCAAATATCTCCATCACCTCGTCCCTGGTCACATCGGGGCGCAGGGTCAGCTGGTCCAGCAGGCTGCCCAGGGTTTTCCAGTTGTACGCGTTAAACTCCGCCCGGATCTTCCTGATCTCCTCTGCCAGGTGGGCCGGAGGAAACATGACCGCATCGCTGAAGATCCTCTGATACAGCGGATGTTCCTCGAAAAAGCCCATACGCACCCTGAAATAAGCCTCCATACGGTTCTGCGCTCCTTCCCTCTCACTGTCCAGCCGCTCCCTCAGGCAGGCCAGCAGTTCCTCGAAGCACTCCCGGACACACAGCAGGTACACCTCGTCCTTGTCCTTGAAATAGTGATACATGACGCCCTTGGAGATATTGCCTGCGCTGCAGATGGTGTTGATGGAACTCTGCCCGTAACCCTGTCTGCCGAACTCCTGCAGAGCGCTCTCCAGTATCTTCCGGCGGCTCTGTATATTCTTCTCTTCCCGCTTCATCCTTATCTGTTCACTCCTTTTATCAAAAATAGACTTACAGGTCTGTTTTATTATAATACAAACAGACCTGTAAGTCTATAAAT
>URUZ01000084.1 GCA_900551225.1 uncultured Clostridium sp. | reverse complement strand
CGAGTTTAATTTCTTTGGACCGGCGCTTTTAGCAAATCATCAGGGCCTTAGAGACACGCTCTCCGTAACCAGGAGCCTGCCCCTCCGCTGTCCTCCCAGCCCCAACCTTCTTCTTTTCACGGCCAATACACCAGCCAACGTCCGCGTACCCTTCCGCGCCTAACTCCCCCACAAGTATTTATTTTTATACACCTGCAGGCATTGACTGCGGAGCGTATCCTGTTTATAATCAGGTCGTAACTATGCATTGTATCTTTTACAAGAACAGTAGCAGGAGGAAAAAAATTGAATAAGAGAAAAAAAGACACCCGTTGGCTTGCAAGTGTGGCACTTATGGTTGCAATCGTGGTCCTTTTGGCGAATACGCCTCTGGGAATGATTCAGCTGCCGGTGATTAAGGCTACAACTGTGCACATCCCTGTCATCCTGGGCGCGATTGTGCTGGGGCCGTTGGCAGGAGGTATCTTGGGAGCAGCATTTGGGATATGTTCGCTGATTAGCAACACCATGGCCCCAACTTTGCTGTCCTTTGCGTTTTCGCCCTTTCTCAGTATTAATATCGCTGGAATCGGGGGCGCATTTAAGGCAATCTGGATCTCTGTGGGCTGCCGGATTTTGATCGGCGTCATCGCCGGATGGCTGTGGATCTTATTTAAGAAGATTCATATTAACATGATGGTTGCACTGCCGATTGCTGGTTTTGTGGGGTCCATGGTTAATACCGTTTTTGTTATGGGGAGTATTTATGTTCTGTTTATGAACCAGTACGCTCAGGTTAAAGAAGTGGCGATTGATGCGGTCTGGGGTCTGATTATGGTGACTGTGACAGCTTCGGGGATTCCGGAGGCGATTGTGGCAGCCATATTGGTGACCATTATTGGCAGAGTGTTGATCCCTGTTTTGAATAAGAAGTGAGATTAAAAAGTAAAATTAAGAAGTAGGATTAAGAAGTGAGATTAAGAAGTAAGATTAAGAAGTGAGATTAGGGAGTAAGATTAAGAAGTGAGATTAGGAAGTGGGAGAGTTGCCCCGGGATTTGGGGCGGCTTTCCTGCTTTTTTGTGAGGGGGAGCGCGTGCGGGGCTGGGGTGTTTCTTACTTTGATTTTAAGTCTCCCCAACCCTGTACTTTGACGGTGTGATTCCTACTGCCTTTTTAAACAGCACATAAAAATACTTGATATTTGAAAATCCTACCTTTTTGGCAATCTCCTCCACTGGCTCATCTGTCTGCCTCAGCAGTATCTTGCTCTCTTCAATCCGGCAGGTGTTGATATAATCGTTAATGGAACACCCGTAAGCGCTCTTAAACATTCTTCCAAGATAGGCATTGTTCATGTTGATCATGTCCGCAATATTTTGGGAATTCAAAGAACCGTCATGGTAATGGCTTTCAACCAGAATGCGGATCTGCCTTGCCAGTTCCGAATACTTCTCAGCTTTTTTCTCGCTGTAATTCTCACTGATGGCTCCAATTGCCGTGTCAAAGGCCGTCCTGATCTCATCCATGCTTTTAATCTGTTCTAATGACTCCGGAAGAAGTTTTTTCCCCTCTTTTACTAAATCTGAGGAAAACTCATTGAGCAGACTGCAGATGGTATCCTCTGTCCTGTAAAGTATATACTGGAAATCTTCATAACGGTAATTCTCAATAGTTCCCAGAATTTCCCCTAATTTTGACCGGCCGGCTTCTACACTGCCTGATTTTAATTTCACAATCAGGTCTGTAAAGTCCTTGGTGGTGATGGTGTTGGCGGCAGCTTTTTCGTATAGTTCTTCCTCATGGACAATGTAGCAGCCGTCAGAGAGGGTCAGGCTCAGCTTGCGCAGCTCGTTTAAGTTGTTAAAATGTTCCATCAGTGCTGAGAAATCGTCAAATAGCTGGCTCAGGTAGCATCTGCAGTTCAGATCCATATTAATATGTTCTGCGGATGCGAGATACTGCAGGTCATCCTCATAAAGTCCAAGAAATGCATATATATGGGAGGATTTGGCGACCACCATTTCGGGGTGCTGCTTTTCTATGGATTCGTAGATGTCCTTCCTGTGTTTGGCGTGGATCAGCATAAGGCCAAAATGCCCCTGGATATCCTTAAACAGCTTGGTGGAATCCGGTTCCAGCTTTGAGGCCAGCATGTCGTAGAACAGTCCCTCCAGGCGGGCCCGCTCCGACCGGGACACCACCGCGTCAATCTGTTCTTTTAGCGGTATGGGGGGAGACTCCGGCGCAGGGCCGCCATCTCCGGTCTGAAGTTTATCTATGATTTTGATGGCGTCTTTAAGCTTCAGCATGGGCAGCAGGGCAAAGATCAGCAGAATACTCAGTCCTGCCCCAAACACGGATATAATCGTGGCCAGGAAATAAACTACAATTTTACGAAAATACAGCAACCGGGGCAGCATTTTGGACAGGGAGGAAATCTTCATGTAGGTGTGTCCTGTGGTAACGGATTCATAGTACATGCAGATCTGGTTCTTTTTGTGGTTGATCATGTATCCGCTGTCCTTCTCCTTGGTAATCAGGGGATAGTAATCCAGATACTCTGTTTTTAAGGATTCATTGGCAGATACCAATACAGATCCCGTCTTGTCAATTACGATCAGGTCTGAGGAGGGGTTGGCTGCCAGCAGGGATTTCTTGTACCAGCCGCTTTTGACGGTGATGATCAGGGTGCTGGGCTTGGGGGTTCCGTCGGAATACAGCTCGTAGAACATGAAGGTGTAATATTCCTTGTTGGAGGGCGCAGCTTCTTTACAGTAAATGGGTTTAAAACGCTGTTCATTGGTCCGGTTTAGGATTAAGCTGCGGATTTTTTCCTTGTTGAGCTGTTCCAGACGCTGGTTGGGGTAGGAGGGGTCTGTGGAGTAGACCCGGCCGGTGTAGCCGTTGTGGATGGCAATGGACTCCGCAAAGTCAGTGGATGACAGGGAGGTGTTTAAATCTCTGGTCATGTAGACCCGGTCCGTGTTGCTGAACTGGGCGGCCCCCATCATTTTCTTCACAGATTCGGAGTAGAAGAGCTGCATACCGTAGTTGACAATGGTGGAATTGATGGACTCGGTGAGAGAGTCAATCTGTATAGCGAAGTCCTTGTTCAGGTCGGAGATGGAATCATAGGTGATCCGCTCAAAGATCCGGAACAAGGTGAAGAAGATCAGGGAGAGCAGCACAATGAATCCTGTCCCAATTGACAGGATATGAAAAAGTTGTTTGAATTTCTTGGTTGCAGTAGTTGATTTCTCAGTCATATTACCTTTTCTAAGCAGGTTTAGAATTTGCAGAGTTTAAAAATTGTACTTCTACCTACTTCCATATTTTTCATACACTAGATCGCTCGTCGGCAGCGTCAGATGTGTATAAGAGACAGACATATATTAGCACAAAAATTAGAATAAAATCAACTGCAAAGCTAACAAATTGCACAATGCAAAATTTAAACAATGAATAGGGAGGTATTTTATGAAAAAGAAAGCATTAGCAGTCATGGTCGCATCAGCAATGGTGGTTTCACTTGCAGCCTGTGGAGGAGGCGCCAAGGAGGCGGCCACAACCCAGGCACCTGCAGCACAGGAAGGCAGTAAGGAAGAATCTAAGGCTGAGACAGAGGCTCCTAAGGCGGAAGCTGGGGCAAGCGAGGCTTCAGGCAGCGTGATGCTGTATTCTTCCATGCAGGAAGACCAGCTGATGGCCATTAAGGAAGGGTTTGAGAAGAAGTATCCCAATGTTAAGATGGATTATTACTTTGCAGGAACCGGTAAGGTGATCACCAAGATTGCCACAGAGCACCAATCCGGCCAGGTTGCGGCGGACGTGATCTGGGTGGGAGACCCCTCCGATTATATTGGATTTAAGAATGAGGGGATTCTTGCAAAATACAGCTCCCCCGAGGCTTCGGCAATTGCCGACAAGTTCATCGATCCGGACGGCTTCTATACAGGTGCCCGTATGATGAACATGTCCATAGGATATAACACCACACTGGTCACTGAGGATGAGGTTCCGTCTACATGGAATGATCTTCTGGATACAAAGTGGAACAATCAGATTGTTATGACAGACCCATCCAGTGCAGGAACAACCAAGTATTTTGTGGGCGCTCTGTTATCTGATCCCAACTACGGCGAGGACTATTTTAAGAAGCTGAAAGAGAACGGATGCGAGCTGGAATCCGGCACAACCGCAACCCACAACCAGGTGGCTGCAGGCGCTTATAAGGTAGGAATCATGCTTGACTATGTGACACAGAACCTGATGGATGAGGGATCACCCCTTGGATTTAAGTATCTGGATTCTGACCTGGTATCCATCTTCTCTCCAATCGGCCTGGTAGAGGGCTGTGCTAACCTGGACAACGGAAAACTGCTGTATGACTTTATCCTTTCCCAGGAAGGACAGGAGATTCTGGTTGAGAACAACCTGCTGTCTGTGAGAAACGATGTGGATCAGAAGGGCGCCAGCGTAGATGAGATTGCAAAGGCAGCCATGCAGGTGGATCTACAGTCCCTCTCCGATAACTCTGATCAGATTATTGAGACATTTGACAACATTTTCAAATAAGAATTGATATTACACGGGGCTGGGCGTGTTCCGGCCCCGTGTTTTTTGAGAGATATAGGAGGACTTCAATGGCTAGTATTAAATTTGATAATGTGTCTTTTTCTTATGGAGAGAAGCAGATACTGAAAGACTTTTCCCTGGAGGTGGACGACAGCCAGATTATGTGCCTGGTAGGGCCTTCCGGCTGCGGCAAAACCACGCTGATCCGCTGCCTTCTGGGCTTTAACAAGCCGAGTACAGGCGAGATCTGGATCGGGGACAGGTGTGTGTTCTCACAGAAGCGGAGAATCAATATTCCGCCGGAGCGCCGGGATGTGGGCGTGGTGTTCCAGGATTATGCGGTGTGGCCCCATATGACTGTGCTGGAAAATGTATGCTACCCCATGAAAAAACGTAAGTTTCCCAAGAATGAGATCAAGGAGAAGGCGGAAAATGCCTTAAAGCAGGTGCGGATGACCGAGTATGCCAACTATCTGCCCAGCCAGCTGTCCGGCGGACAGCAGCAGAGAGTGGCAATTGCCAGGGCTTTGGTCAGCTCGGATGAGGTCATTGTGATGGATGAACCCATTACCAACCTGGATGCGAAGCTGAGATCTGAGATGCTCATTGAGATCCGGCAGATTCAGAAGAATATTGGAACTACTATTTTTTATATTACCCATGACCAGGAGGCGTCCCTGCAGCTCTGTGATAAGATGGCAATTATGAACGCGTCCGGGGAACTGTGCCAGCTGGGGGCGGATGAGGACATCATTCTGAAGCCGGCCAACCGGTTTGTATTTGAGTTTATTGGAGTATCCAACTTCTTTAAATTGGAAAAAACAGGGAATAACTGGTGTTTCCAGGGCAACAAAAACCTTGTCTATCACGGGGAGGTGCCTGCCGCCTTTGAGAAGGCGGGTACTGTGGATATGGGCATAAGGCCCAATAACATTACCTTTGATCCGTCCTCGCCCATTAAGGCCAGGGTGAAGCGGTCGGTGTTCCTGGGCAGTGAGTATGACTATTTTGTAGAGTTCGAGGGAATGGAAATCCGGGTTCAGAAGAACGCTTTTGACGCCATTAAGGCGGGAAGGATTGAGCAGGAGGGAGAACAGGTGGGGCTGGCATTTATAAGTCCTGAGTTCTACCCGGTGAGAGAGGGGGCGGCCGTATGACATTGAGAAAAAGACGCAGCGGCACGGCAGGTTCCGAGCTGGCTGCCATGGAAGGCAGAAAATTCGGCCTGGATCAGGCCATGACTGTGCTGAGCTTTGTGCTCCTGCTGATCATTGTGGCGATTCCTATATTTATGATCGTCTATAATGCATTTTTCAACAAGGGTGCATTTGATATCAGCTTGTTTATATCAGTGATTGGAAATGTTGACAACTTAAAGGCCATGTGGAACACCATTGTGATTGCCCTGGCCGTAACACTGTTTGGTACCATTATGGGCCTGTTCTATGCCTGGCTGCTGGGCAGGAGTGATATTCCGGCCAAGGGCTTTATGCGGGCAATGTTCACCATCCCCTACATGTTTCCGCCGTTTTTCGGCGCCATGGCGTGGGATCTGCTGTTCTCAGGAAGGGCGGGCTATGTGAATAAATGGCTGATGTCCACATTTAACCTGGCCAGCGCGCCCATCAACATCAACAGTATCGGCGGAATCATTTTCGTGGAGTGCTCTTACTACTTCCCATTTGTGTTCATGCAGGTGGTGAGCGCGTTGGAGCGCATGGACCCCACGCTGGAGGAGTCCGCCAGGATTGCAGGGGCAAAGCAGGGGCAGGTAATTGCCAAGATTACCATTCCCTTGGTAAAGCCGGCTATCTCCGCAGGCGCGCTGCTGATCCTGATCTCTTCACTGGCCCACTTCGGCGTGCCGTCTATTCTTGGATTTTCCAAGAACATATATACACTGCCCACCATGATTTATGCCCTGATCTACAAGTCGTCGGGGAGTTTTGAGGGCATACGCCAGGGCGCGGCCCTGTCCATTCTGCTGGTGGCTGTGGTGTCCCTGGCTCTGGTGATCCAGAAGAAGGTGTTAAGCTCCGGCAGCTATGACATTATCAAGGGTAAATCCATGCGTCCCACCCTGATTAAGCTGCGGGGAGCCAAGTATCCGTTACTGATGTTCGCCTGCCTCACCCTGGTGGTGATTGTGGTGGTCCCCCTGGTGATGATCTTCCTGGTAGCCCTTGTAAATGCTTACGGCCTGCCCCTTACCCCTGAGAACTTCTCATTGAAGAACTATCAGAAGGTGCTGACCTCACCGGCAACCCTGGATTCTATTAAGAATTCCCTGTTCCTGTCCGTGGTGGCCGGCGTTGTGTGTATGTTCCTGGGCGTTATGGTTGCGTATGTGACCAACAGGATTAAACCCAAGGGCAAAGGAATCCTGGAAATCCTGTCCGTGCTTCCTTACTCCATTCCGGGCACTGTGCTGGCCATCGGCGTGATTTTGTCCTGGTCCGGCTCTATCTTCGGGATCAAGCTGTATAACACCATCTGGATCATTCTGGTGGCTTACATGGCCAGATATCTGTCCTTCTCCATGAAGAGCGCCTCGGCGTCCCTGCAGCAGGTCAATTCCTCGCTGGAGGAGGCTTCCAGGGCCTGCGGTGCCACCCACACGGAGTCCTTAAAGGATATCACCCTGCCCTTAATCCGGCCGGCTATGGTGTCGGGATTCTTCCTGATCTTCCTGCCCGCCATGCGTGAGCTGACCACCTCCATCCTGCTGTACGGGCCTTATACCAGGACTCTGGGCGTTCAGATCTACTCACTCCGGGATGCGGGAATGATACCCCAGGCCTCGGCCCTTGCCTCGCTGGCGATTTTAATTATCATCATATGCAACACCATTGTTACGGAAATAACAAAAGACAGGAAGGGAGCGTAAGGATATGGCGAAGGATCAGGTAATATTACGGCACGTAACAAAGCGCTTCACAACCAGAACCATGGGAACGGTTACCGCGGTTGATGATTTCAACCTGAATATTCAGGAGGGGGAGTGTTTTTCCTTCCTGGGCCCCTCCGGCTGCGGCAAGACCACCACGCTGCGCATGATCGCCGGCTTTGAGGATCTGTCCGAGGGGGAGATAGAACTGTGCGGGAAGCCGGTTTCCATCAAGTCCAAGAACCTCTATGTGCCGCCGGAGGAGCGGGGGCTGGGAATGGTATTCCAGGCATTTGCCGTGTGGCCCCATATGAATATATTTGACAATGTGGCATTTCCGCTGAAGATCCAGAAGCTGAACAAGGCAGATACGGCCAAGCGGGTGAAGGAGGCCCTTCACCACTGCAGCCTGGATGGTCTGGAGGAGGTGTATCCATCGGAGTTGTCCGGCGGGCAGCAGCAGCGTATTGCCCTTGCCAGGGCCATTGTGACCAACCCCAAGGTCATGCTGTTAGATGAACCGCTGTCCAATCTGGACCCCAAGCTGCGGGAATCCATGCGTTTTGAGATTAAAGAGCTGCAGCGGAAGTTTAATTTTACGATTATCTTCGTGACCCACGACCAGTCGGAAGCCATGGCAATCTCAGACCGGATGATGGTCTGCGACATGGGTAAGATCATGCAGATCGATACTCCGAAGAACCTGTACAGCAAGCCAAATTCCCGGTTTGTCCACAGCTTCCTGGGCGAGTCCACATTTATCAATGTGGATATAAAGGACGGGAAGGCATATCCACAGGGGAACCACTCCCAGGCCCTGGATCTGCAGGTGCCAAAGGATGCGGCCGGCCAGATGGTGGTGGCCACAAGACCCAACGCCATCAATATGAGCGCGGACTACGGCTTTAGAACCCATGTGGAGAAACGGATCTTCCTCACCGACAAAACGGAATATCTGGTGCCCGTGGGAGATCAGCTGGTGAAGGTGGAGACGCCCCACCGCGTTGTATTTGCCCCGGGGGAGGCCTGCTGTATTGAGATCGCGGACCCAATGTGGTATCCGGTGGAGGATAAGAAGGCCGAGGAGGAGCGCCTGAAGCGCCAGCTGGTATAAAAACCCTAGGAAATTCATACTTTTTTAGGAAAAATGTCTTGACTAAGCGCCAATTCTTCTATATAATTGAGAAGATGTTTAATTATACTAGTCTAAATGTGTGTTTTCACATTGTCAGATAAGAAGATTGAATGGAGGTGCATGGTTCTCATGAAGATGACATTTCAGCCTAAAACAAGACAGAGAGCGAAAGTTCATGGTTTCAGAGCAAGAATGAGCAGCGCAGGCGGCAAGAAAATCTTAGCAGCCAGAAGAGCAAAAGGCAGAGCAAGACTGAGTGCTTAATTAAAAGCTTAAAATCAAAGGAACACAGGCCACAGACTATTGTGGCCTTTTCTTTTGAATTACAGATGCGAGGAGTTTCGAATGAAACGATTTCCGTCCATTAAAAAAAACAGCGAGTTCCAGAAGGTATACAGGGGTGGAGCTTCGCAGGCCAACCGGTTATTGGTCATGTACGTGGTGAGAAACGGGGAAGATACCAACAGGATCGGTATATCGGTCAGCAAAAAGGTGGGAAACAGTATTGTCCGCCATCATATTACAAGGTTATTAAGGGAAATATTCCGGTTAAATGGAGACAAGCTTCAGACAGGATTAAACATCGTAGTGGTAGCCAGACCGGCTGCCAAAGAATCAGATTACAAACATTTGGAAAGTGCTTATTTGCACTTGTGCGGACTGCATAACATAAAAAAATAACTGTGAAAAGCCATGAGGCGTACAAAAAAGGAATCGAAGTGAACTTATTATGGTAGTTAAGCTGCTGATATTTTTAGTGAGGGTATACCAGAAGTATTTATCTCCCCTCAAGATAAGAACTCACTGTATTTACACACCGACGTGCTCTCAATACGCCGTTGAAGCACTTCAAAAGTACGGTGCGTTAAAAGGTACATGGTTGGCTTGCAAACGGATCCTTCGGTGTCATCCATTTGCGCAAGGCGGTTATGATCCAGTTCCGTAGAAGAGAGACGCGGGCAGCGCGCTCTTTAAGCCATCAGCACATAGGCGGCCGGGATGGGCGGCAGGTGCTTATAACTAAGGAGGTAGTTCATTGGATAGTTTAGTTGGCGTAGTTTTGTTGACAAAAACAGGCGGGGTTTTGGGACCGATCGGAGATATACTGGGCTGGATCATGGATCAGCTGTTCCGCTTCACCAGTATGTTCGGGATCGAGAGTATCGGTCTGTGTATTATTCTGTTTACATTGGTAACGAAGGTTCTGATGATCCCTCTTACCATTAAACAGCAGAAGAGTTCTAAGCTGATGGCTGTTATGCAGCCGGAGCTGACAGCAATTCAGAAGAAGTATAAGGGTAAAGATGATCAGAAGTCAATGATGATGATGCAGACAGAGACCAAGGCTGTATATGAGAAGTACGGAACTTCCATGACAGGCGGATGTCTTCCTATGTTAATCCAGCTTCCCATCATTTTCGCGCTGTACCGCGTAATCTATAATATTCCTGCATATGTTCAGACCGTGCGCGGATATTATGAGACTGTGATCAGCCATCTTCCGGCAGGTTATCAGACCCAGCAGGCATTTATCGACCTGGCTGCGGCTCAGAAGATGCCTGTTGACAAATTTGATTTTAACAGTGTAAATACTACAATTGATTTATTATATAAGCTGACAGGGCAGCAGTGGGATACACTGGTGCAGAGCTTCAGCCAGGTGGGACAGGCGGTTACCGAGTCCGGAATAAGGGTTGTGGATGCAATTGAGAACATGCAGACCTTCTTCGGCTTAAATATTGCTTATACACCAATGCAGGTTATCGGTAACTATTTCGGCCATGTGGATGGAACCACCGTGGGCAC
Source organism: uncultured Clostridium sp. (assembly GCA_900551225.1). Taxonomy (GTDB): domain Bacteria; phylum Bacillota; class Clostridia; order Lachnospirales; family Lachnospiraceae; genus Enterocloster. The sequence continues at coordinate 5,575 of URUZ01000084.1, read as the reverse complement.
CATGATTGCAGCTGTTGCAATCCCCCTGCTGGCAGGCGCCAGCCAGTGGTACAGCTCCAAGCTGATGATGAGCACCACCCAGTCTCCGGCAGGTGATGAGAATCCCAGCGCCAACATGATGAAGTCCATGAACGTGATGATGCCTCTGATGTCCGTGTTCTTCTGTTTCTCCTTTGCAACTGGTATCGGCCTCTACTGGGTGGCGCAGAGTGTGTTCACAATCCTTCAGCAGGTTGGTATCAACTCCTACTTAAAGAAGGTTGACATCGACGATCTGGTTCAGAAAAATGTTGAAAAGACCAACAAGAAGCGTGCCAAGAAGGGCCTTCCTCCCACAAGAGTGGGCAATGTTGACGATATGATGCAGAAGATCCAGGCCAAGGAGGAGAAGGAAGAGCTTCAGCGCATGGAGAAGATCGCCAAGAGCAAGAGCCAGGTTGCAGAGTCCAACAGCTACTATAACAAGGATGCGAAACCTGGAAGCCTGGCTTCAAAAGCCAATATGGTTAGCAAGTACAATGAGAAGAATGACAAGGGCGGCAAAAAATAAAGGGGGTTCTATATATGGATATGTTGACATTTTCTGCTAAGACGGTTGACGAAGCGGTTACAAAAGCATTAATCGAACTTGGAACCACCAGTGATAAGCTGGAGTATGAAGTAGTTGATAAAGGCAGCGCAGGTTTTCTGGGAATCGGCTCCAAGCCGGCCATTATCCGCGCCAAGAAGAAAGAGTCTATTCAGGACAGCGCCGTTGAGTTCCTGGCCCGCATTTTCAAGGCCATGGACATGGTGGTGGATATCACAGCCGCTTACAATGATGAGGAGAAGGAGCTTTCCGTGAATCTGGAAGGCGATGATATGGGAATACTCATTGGCAAGCGGGGACAGACACTGGATTCTCTTCAGTATCTGGTAAGCCTGATTGTGAATAAGAACAGCGAAGGCTATCTGCGGGTGAAGCTGGACACGGAGAATTACCGTGAGAAGCGCAAGAAAACCCTGGAGACCCTGGCCAAGAACATTGCCTACAAGGTTAAGAGGACCAAGAGGCCTGTGTCTCTGGAACCCATGAATCCATATGAGCGCCGGATTATTCACGCGGCCCTTCAGAACGACAAGTATGTGCTGACCCGCAGCGAGGGCGAGGAGCCCTTCCGCCATGTGGTGATTGCACTGAAGAAGGAAGTTCCGGTGAATAACAAGAGAGAGCGCTATGACAAGGGCGGAAGCGGCGGCAGCCGTTATGGCAGAAGCGGCGGCGGATACCGCTCTGACAGTGAGAAACGCTCCGGCGGCGGATACCGTGCCAACAGCGAGAACCGCTCCGGCGGCAATACGTACAGGGCAGCGGAGCTATCCGGCGGGACACCGGCACAGTCCGAGACAGATTAATGAGTTTGAGTTAGCACCTCCCGGTGTAAATACGTCGGGAGGCACTAGAGAGAGGCTGTTGCAGAATAAGCGACGGCCTCTTTTGGAATATGGAGTGATGATATGAGGACAGATACCATAGCGGCAATTGCCACGGGAATGAGCAATTCAGGGATTGGAATCGTACGGATCAGCGGGGATCAGGCCCTTGAGGTTATAGACAGGATCTTCAGAGGGAAGAACGGTAAGCCCTTGGAGCTTGGGAAGAAGCCGTCCCACACGGTGCATTATGGATATATCTACGATAGGGATGAGATGGTGGATGAGGCGCTGGTGATGGTCATGAGAGGGCCGCGCAGCTTCACGGCCGAGGACACGGTGGAGATCAACTGCCATGGCGGCATACTGATGGTGAAGAAGATTCTGGAGACAGTGATTAAGAACGGAGCCAGAACTGCGGAGCCTGGTGAATTTACCAAACGGGCTTTTCTAAATGGGAGAATTGATCTGTCCCAGGCTGAGGCAGTGGCTGAGGTGATTCATGCCAAAAATGATTACGCGCTGAGGAATTCCATTGGCCAGCTGGGAGGTTCTGTCTCCAGGAAGGTAAAGGAGCTGAGAGCGGGGATTCTCTATGAGATTGCATTTATCGAATCAGCTCTGGATGATCCGGAACACATCTCTCTGGACGGGTTTGGCGAGAAGCTGTCCGGGGAGGTCCGGGAAATGATTGGGCAGGTGAAGAAGCTGGTGCAGTCGGCGGATGACGGGCGCGTGATGACTGAGGGCGTAAAGACAGTGATCCTGGGCAAGCCCAATGCTGGTAAATCTTCGCTGATGAATGTGCTGATCGGGGAGGACCGGGCTATTGTGACGGAGATTGCGGGAACCACCAGGGATACGCTGGAGGAGCACATCTATCTTCAGGGAATCAGCCTGAATGTGGTGGATACCGCGGGAATCCGGGACACGGAGGACGTGGTGGAACGGATCGGCGTGGACCGGGCCATGAAGGCGGCCAGGGACGCGGATCTGATCATCTATGTGGTGGACGGGTCCAGGGATCTGGATGAGAATGACCGTGAGATCATGGACTTTATACGGGGCAAAAGGGCTATCGTGCTGTTGAACAAGACGGATTTAGAGATGCGTGTGGAAAGAGACGCCCTGGAACAGGAGACCGGCTGCCGGGTGATCCCTGTATCCGCCAAGGAGGAGCAGGGGATCGGAGAGCTGGAGCAGGAGATCAAGAGCATGTTCTACCACGGCAGGCTGACATTTAACGATGAGGTTTATATCACCAGCGTCCGCCATAAGGAGGCGCTGACACAGGCCCTGAAAAGCCTGGAGATGGTGAAGGACAGCGTGGATCAGGGGCTGCCTGAGGATTTCTATTCCATCGATCTGATGGACGCCTATGAGCAGCTGGGGCTGATTATCGGTGAAGCGGTGGATGATGATGTAGTGAACGAGATATTTTCCAGATTTTGTATGGGAAAATAGAGCACAAGTGAAAGAGGAACAGAAGTATATGCCTTATTTAGAAGAACGTTATGATATTGTGGTGGTGGGAGCCGGTCACGCGGGATGCGAAGCGGCTCTGGCAGCCGCCAGGCTGGGGCTGGAGACCATCATGTTTACAGTCAGCGTGGACAGTATTGCGCTGATGCCATGCAATCCCAATGTGGGGGGCAGCTCCAAGGGCCATCTGGTGCGGGAGCTGGACGCCCTGGGAGGCGAGATGGGCAGGAATATTGACGAGACATTTATCCAGTCCAAAATGCTCAATGAGTCCAAGGGACCGGCTGTCCATTCCCTGCGCGCCCAGGCGGACAAGCAGGACTACAGCCGCCGGATGCGGCGGACCCTTGAGAATACGGATCATCTGACCATCCGCCAGGCGGAGGTGTCGGAGCTGATAGTGGAGGAAGGAAAAGTCCGCGGTGTAAAGACATTCTCAGGCGCCCGGTATCTGGCGGGGGCAGTGATTCTGTGTACGGGGACCTATCTGCGGGCCAGGTGCATCTACGGTGACGTGAGCAATCCCACGGGACCAAATGGGCTTCAGGCCGCAAATCATCTGACGGATTCCCTGAAGGCCAATGGGATTGAGATGTTCCGGTTCAAGACCGGGACTCCGGCCAGGGTGGATGGGAAAACCGTTGATTTTACCAGGATGGAAGAGCAGCTTGGGGACAAGCGGGTGGTACCCTTTTCATTTTCCACGGACCCGGAGAGCGTGCAGAAGGACCAGGTGTCCTGCTGGCTGACCTACACTAATGAGGACACTCACAGGATCATCCGGGAGAATCTGGACCGGTCTCCTCTGTTCTCCGGCGCAATCGAGGGCACAGGGCCCAGATACTGTCCGTCTATTGAGGACAAAGTGGTGAAATTCCCTGATAAAAACCGCCATCAGGTGTTTGTGGAGCCTGAAGGCCTGTATACCAATGAGATGTATCTGGGCGGTATGAGCAGCTCTCTTCCTGAGGATGTGCAGTATGCCATGTACCGGACTGTGCCGGGGCTTGAAAATGTGCGAATTGTGCGAAATGCATATGCGATTGAGTATGATTGTATTAATTCACTGGAGCTTAAGGCGACTCTTGAATTTAAGAAGTTGGAGGGATTGTATGCCGGAGGGCAGTTTAACGGCAGTTCTGGTTATGAGGAGGCTGCAGTTCAGGGGTTCATGGCCGGTGTCAATGCTTCTATGAAGATTCTTGGCAGGGATCAGGTGGTTCTGGACCGCTCTCAAGCCTATATCGGCGTGCTGATTGATGATCTGGTGACAAAGGAGAACCATGAGCCATACCGGATGATGACCTCCAGGGCGGAATACCGTCTGCTGCTGCGTCAGGACAATGCGGATATCCGTCTCCGGAAGATTGGCCATGACATCGGCCTGGTCAGTGATGAGGATTATGAGCATATGCTGTGGAAGGTTGAGAAGATCAGGGAGGAGACTGCCAGGCTGGAGAAAACCAACGTGGGAGCTAATCCTGAGGTTCAGAACTTCCTGAAGGACCGTGGGAGCACCCTGCTTAAGTCCGGGAGCACCCTGGCAGAGCTGGTGAGGCGGCCGGAGCTGGACTATGATATGCTGGCAGAGCTGGACCCCTTCCGTCCTGAGCTTCCTGAGGATGTGAAGGAACAGGTTAACATTGAGCTTAAATATGAGGGGTATATCAGACGTCAAATGCAGCAGGTGGCCCAGTTTAAGAAGCTGGAGGGCAAGGTTCTGCCGGAGCATTTTGACTACTCTGAGGTTAAGAGCCTGAGACGTGAAGCAGTTCAGAAGCTGAATCAGGTACGGCCGGCCACCATAGGGCAGGCGTCCCGCATCTCAGGGGTATCCCCGGCGGATATCTCGGTTCTGCTGGTGCATATGGAGCAGCTTAAAGGAAAGGAATAGATTGATACGATGACGGAGCGTTTTGAGAAACAGCTGAGTGAAGAGACGGAGGCCCTGGGAATTGTTCTGAGCAATAATCAGATTGAACAGTTCTACCGCTATTATGAGCTGCTGGTGGAGTGGAACAAGGTGATGAACTTGACTGCCATCACTGAGGAGCAGGATGTGGTGACAAAGCATTTTACGGACAGTCTGGCCCTGGTGAAGGCCCTGGAGATGGGAGACCAGTCGGTGATGGATGTGGGAACAGGGGCAGGTTTCCCGGGAATTCCCTTAAAGATTGCATTTCCACAGCTTCAGGTAACTCTTCTGGATTCCTTAAATAAGCGGGTGAAATTCCTGGACCAGGTCTGTGAGGAGCTGGGACTGGCGGGGATCAGCGCGGTGCATGGCCGGGCGGAGGATTATGGCCGGGACAGCGTCCACCGTGAGAAATATGACGTGTGCGTGTCCAGGGCAGTTGCCAATATGTCATCTCTGGCAGAATACTGTATGCCCTTTGTGAAAGTGGGGGGATGGTTTGTGCCATACAAGTCCGGGGAGATTGAGGAGGAACTGGCTGCAGGAAAACTGGCTGTGAAAATTCTGGGAGGGCAGATCACAGGTGTAGAACGTTTTACACTGCCTGGGGCTGAGGCTATGAGGACTTTGGTTAAGATCCACAAGGTCAAGGGGATCTCTAAGAAGTACCCAAGAAAGGCTGGACTGCCTACAAAAGAGCCATTAAAATAACTTATTGATGAATAAAAATTAATAATTTTACCTTATTATATTCTCATGATATAC
>URUZ01000083.1 GCA_900551225.1 uncultured Clostridium sp. | reverse complement strand
GGCCAGGGACTCGCTGTAGATGGAGTAGGGGGAGGTGGTTCCGGCCTTGATGATATTGCCTTTGTAGAGCTTGAACTTCACTGTTCCGGTCACATACTTCTGGGTGGATTCCACGAAGGCCACGACTGCCTCGCGAAGCGGGGTGAACCACTTGCCCTCGTATACAATCTGGGCCAGCTTGTTGCCCATATCTTTTTTCACGTCCATGGTGGCGCGGTCCAGAACCAGCTCTTCCAGCTGCATGTGGGCTTCCATCAGGATGGTGCCGCCGGGAGTCTCGTACACGCCGTGGGACTTCATGCCTACCACGCGGTTCTCCACAATGTCCACGATTCCGATTCCATGCTTGCCGCCCAGTTCATTTAACTTGCGGATCACGTCGGAGACCTTCATGGCCTCGCCGTTGATGCTGGTGGGTATGCCCTCATCAAAGGTGATGGTCACATACTCGCCCTCATCAGGGGCCTTCTCGGGGCTTACGCTCATGACCAGCAGATGGTCGTAGTTTGGCTCTAGGGAGGGATCTTCCAGCTCCAGCCCCTCGTGGCTGATGTGCCATAAGTTGCGGTCGCGGCTGTAGCTGCTGTCGGCGGAGAAGGGCAGGTCGATGCCGTGCTGCTTGCAGAACTGGATCTCGTCATCACGGGACTGCATGGTCCATACATCGGTCATACGCCATGGGGCAATGATCTTTATATCAGGTGCCAGAGCCTTGATTCCCAGCTCAAAACGGATCTGGTCGTTGCCCTTGCCGGTAGCGCCGTGGCAGATCGCCACAGCCCCTTCCTTGCGGGCAATATCCACCAGGCGCTTGGCGATGGCGGGGCGGGCCATGGAGGTGCCCAGGAGGTATTTGTTCTCATATACGGCATTTGCCATGACGCAGGGCATGATGTAGTTGTCACAGAGTTCATCCACAACGTCCTCAATATATAACTTGGATGCGCCGGAGAGCTTCGCACGCTCCTCCAGGCCTTCCAGCTCGCTGCCCTGGCCGCAGTCGATGCAGCAGCAGACTACTTCGTATCCGAAATTTTCTTTTAACCACGGGATGATGGCTGTGGTATCCAGACCGCCGGAATATGCTAAAACAACTTTCTCTTTCATAATCAAATCCTCCTGAAATCATTCCTATATTTTGTCTTGCTTATTTTGCAAATTGAACTTTCATAAATATACACCATAATTAAATAAAATGCAATAGGAAAAATTAAATTTATAAAAATATTGCATATTATGCAAACGTGTTGTATAATTATGAGCACGACGCCGGTGTAAGCGGCATATGTATTAAGGAAAGAGTGAAGGTGAGGAGACAGTATGATTAAAGTTGGTATAATCGGTTCTACCGGATACGCCGGAGGAGAGCTGGCGCGGCTTCTGCTTCAGAGGGAAGATGCAGAGATCAAGTGGTACGGCTCCAGAAGCTACATTGGCAAAAAATATGCATCCGTCTATCACAACATGTTTCAGCTGGTGGACGATACCTGCATGGATGACAATATGAAAGAACTGGCTTCCCAGGTGGATGTGATATTTACCGCCACCCCTCAGGGGCTGTGCGCTTCTCTGGTGGATGAAGAGATATTATCCAAGGTGAAGATTATTGACCTGAGCGCGGATTTCCGTATAAAAGACGTGTCCGTGTACGAGGAATGGTATAAGCTGGCCCATGCCTCCCCGCAGTTCATCGGGGAAGCGGTGTACGGCCTGCCGGAGATCAACAGGGAGCAGGTAAAAACAGCCAGACTCATCGCCAATCCGGGATGTTTTCCCACCTGTTCCTTCTTATCTATATACCCCCTGGTGAAGGAAGGGCTGATTGATCCCAATACACTGATCATTGACGCCAAGTCCGGCACCTCAGGCGCAGGCAGGGGAGCCAAGGTGGACAGTTTGTACTGTGAGGTCAACGAGAATATCAAGGCATACGGCGTGGGCATACACCGCCACACACCTGAGATCGAGGAACAGCTGTCCTACGTTGCGGGAGCGCCGGTGACCGTCAGCTTCACTCCCCATCTGGTCCCCATGAACCGCGGAATCCTGGTGACGGCCTATGCCTCCCTCACTGAAGGAGCTACTGAGGAGGCGGTGAGGGCTGCTTATGAAGCATGTTATGAAAATGAATACTTTGTGCGTCTGCTGGAACCGGGGACAGTGCCCCAGACCAGATGGGTGGAGGGCAGCAACTTTGCGGACGTGAATTATAAGGTGGACCCCAGAACCCACCGTGTAGTGATGATGGGGGCCATTGACAATATGGTAAAGGGAGCGGCAGGCCAGGCGATACAGAACATGAACCTGATGTTCGGGCTGCCGGAGCAGACAGGGCTGAAGCAGGTGCCCATGTTCCCGTAAGGACAAATTGGAGGTTGAGGCGGAAATGGCAGGGACAATGGACATTTTAATCCGGGAGATGACGATCCTGGACTATGACCAGGTATATGGGCTGTGGTCGGAGATCAAGGGCTTTGGCCTCCGCACGGTGGACGATTCCAGGGAGGGCGTGGAACGTTTCCTCAGAAGGAATCCCACCACCAGCGTGGTGGCGGAGCAGAACGGCCATATCCTGGGGAATATTCTGTGCGGCCACGATGGGCGGACCGGCTGCTTCTATCACGTCTGTGTGGAACCTGCCTACCGCCACCACGGCATCGGCTACCGGATGGTGCGCGCCGCCATGGAAGCCCTGCAGAAAGAAGGGGTAAGCAAGATCAGCCTGATTGCCTTTAAAAGCAACTGCGTGGGAAATGCCTTTTGGAAGGGCATCGGCTGGACGGAGCGGATGGATATCAACAGCTATGAGTTCATATTAAATGAAGAAAACATCACAAATTTTGTCAGGTAAGGAGACACACATGGGAGAGATTAAGAAAATCGCCGGAGGCGTAACCGCGGCAAAGGGATATAAGGCAGCCTCCACTGCGGCCGGCATCAAATATAAGGACCGCCAGGATATGGCCATGATTTACAGTGACACAGACTGCCGCTCGGCGGGAACCTTCACCACCAACCTGGTTAAGGCAGCTCCAGTGAAATGGGATAAAGCCCAGGTCACAGGCGGCGCTTCCGCCAGAGCGGTGGTGATCAACGCAGGTATAGCCAACGCCTGCACCGGAGCGGAGGGGATGGAGTATTGCAGCCAGACTGCCGCGGCCTGCAGCCAGGCCCTGGATATACCCGTGGACAGCGTGCTGGTGGCATCCACGGGAGTCATTGGGATGCAGCTTCCCATGGACCGCATCACAGCGGGAATCAAGGCCATGGCCCCCGCATTGCAGGGCGGCCCGGACAGCGGCACCAGCGCCTCCAAGGCCATTATGACCACGGACACTAAGAACAAGGAGGCGGCTGTGGAATTCACCATAGGCGGAAAGACCGTCACCATGGGCGGCATGTGCAAGGGCTCCGGCATGATCCATCCCAACATGTGCACCATGCTCAGCTTTGTGACCACAGATGCGGCCATCTCCAAAGAGCTTCTCCAGGAGGCGCTCAGCCAGGATGTGCAGGACACCTACAACATGATTTCCGTGGATGGGGATACCTCCACCAATGACACGGTGCTGCTGCTGGCCAACGGCATGGCCGGCAATCCGGAGATCACAGAGAAAAATGAGGACTACGCAACTTTCTGCCAGGCCCTGAATACAATCAATGAGACCCTGGCCAAGAAGATGGCAGGGGACGGGGAGGGCTGCACCGCCCTGTTTGAGGTGAAGATTGTGGGTGCTGAAACCAAAGAACAGGCGAAGGTACTGGCCAAATCCGTCATCACCTCCAGCCTGACCAAGGCCGCCATCTTCGGCCATGATGCCAACTGGGGCCGGATTCTCTGCGCCATGGGGTACTCCGGGGCACAGTTTGACCCGGAGCAGGTGGATCTGTACTTTGAGAGCGCCGCGGGCAGTATGCAGATCATAGCGGACGGCGTGGCCGTGGACTACAGCGAGGAGCTTGCCACACGGATTCTGTCTGAACCCCACGTGACGGCAGTAGCGGACATCAGGATGGGGGAGGCCGAGGCCACGGCCTGGGGCTGTGACCTGACCTTTGACTATGTGAAAATCAACGCGGATTACCGCTCATAACGAAATCGTACGTAAGCGGCCCCAATACGGTCGCTAAGCGCTCGTATCAAGGAGGAGATTATGAATCTGGAACCGGAAATCATGCATAAAGCGGCAGTGCTCATCGAGGCCCTGCCCTACATCCAGCGTTTTAACAGGAAGATTGTGGTAGTAAAATACGGCGGCAGCGCCATGCTGGATGAGAACCTGAAGAAGCAGGTGATCCAGGATGTGACCCTGTTAAAGCTGGTGGGCTTCAAGCCCATTATCGTCCACGGCGGCGGCAAGGAGATCAGCAGATGGGTGGGAAAGGTGGGCATGGAACCCCACTTTGTAAACGGGCTTCGGGTCACTGATGAGGCCACCATGGAGATCGCAGAGATGGTGCTAAACAAGGTGAACAAGAGCCTGGTGCAGATGGTAAATGAGCTGGGCGTCAAGGCTGTGGGCATCAGCGGCAAGGACGCAATGATGTTAAAATGTAAAAAGAAATATTCCGGCGGAGAGGATATCGGCTATGTGGGGGAGGTTACAGACGTGGACCCGCAGATCATTTTCAATCTGCTTGAGAAGGATTTCCTGCCCATCATCTGCCCCACGGGATTTGACGAGGACTTTAAGACTTACAACGTCAATGCCGATGATGCAGCCTGCGCCATTGCCACTGCGGTGCAGGCGGAGAAGCTGGCGTTTCTCACAGACGTGGAGGGCGTGTACAAGGATTTTAACGATAAGAATTCCCTGCTGTCTGAGATCATGGTGGACGAAGCCCGGGCCTTTGTGGACAGCGGCACTTTGGGAGGCGGGATGCTGCCAAAGCTGCAGAACTGTATCAACGCCATCCGGGACGGGGTATCCAGAGTCCATATTCTGGACGGGCGGATTCCACACTGCCTGCTGCTGGAGATATTCACTGATAAGGGAATCGGAACTGTAATATATAACTCTGCTGAGGAAGAGAGGTGCAATCATGGCTGACCAGAAACTGATCGACAGGGCGGAACACGTCCTCTACAAGACATACAACCGTTACCCCGTGGTGTTTGACCACGGAGATGGAGTCACCCTCTATGATGACGAGGGCGCGGCGTACCTGGACTTTGGCGCGGGAATCGCAGTTATGGGCCTGGGCTACGGGGACCCGGAGTTCACCCAGGCGGTGAAGGGGCAGGTGGATAAGCTGCTCCACATTTCCAACCTGTTTTACAACCAGCCGGCAGTGGACGCTGGGGAGAAGCTGCTGGAAGTCTCACAGATGGATAAGGTATTCTTCACCAACAGCGGCACAGAGGCCATCGAGGGAGCGCTGAAGATCGCCCGCCGCTATGCCTACAACAAGGATCAGGGCCATGACCATGAGATCATCGCCATGAAACACTCTTTCCACGGGCGCAGCATTGGAGCATTATCCGTAACTGGCAATGACCATTACCAGGAGCCGTTTAAGCCCATGGTTCCGGGGATCAGGTTTGCGGAGTTCAACAACCTGGACAGCGTGAAGGCCCTGGTAAATCACAAGACATGCGCGGTTATCATGGAGACGGTTCAGGGGGAAGGAGGCATTTACCCAGCCACCCAGGAGTTCCTGGAAGGGGTGAGGGCGCTGTGCGATGAGCACGACCTGCTGCTGATCCTGGATGAGATCCAGTGCGGGATGGGGCGCACGGGCCACATGTTCGCCTGGCAGGGGTATGGGGTGAAGCCGGATGTGATGACTTCCGCAAAGGCCCTTGGCAACGGACTGCCTGTGGGCGCATTCCTGGCCTGCGGCAAGGCGGCCCACGCCATGGTGCCGGGAGACCACGGCACCACCTACGGCGGCAATCCGCTGGTAGGCGCGGGGGCGCTGGCTGTGCTGAACCAGTTCGAAAAAAGGAATATACTGGCACATGTCCAGGAGACGGGGGCCTACCTGGCCGGGAAGCTGGATGAGCTGGTAAATGCATATGACGTGGTGAAGGAGCGCCGGGGGCTTGGTATGATACAGGGTTTGGAATTCACTGTCCCTGTGGGTGATATTGTCAAGGAGGCGCTGCTGAAACAGAAGCTGGTGCTGATCGGAGCCGGGGCCAATGTGATACGGTTTGTGCCGCCGCTGGTGATTGAGAAGGCTGATGTGGATGAGATGGTGGATCGGCTTAAGAAAGCGATAGAAGCGGTGGCGTAAGCTGCTGGAATGCCCCGTCAGAGTCCATTTTAATAACAGCAGCCGGATTGGAAGTGAGATGACCAATCCGGCTGCTGTTTTTCTGTTGCACGCGGTGAAGCGCTCGCAAAGCGTGCGGTTCACCGTTTTCGTTATTAACCTGTAAACACCGCCACCAAAAACAATACAAATACCGCCAAAGCCCGCAGTGCCGGATGAATCCTGAAAGGAAGCTTCTTGATCAGGGGGCAGGCAAATACAGCCGCGCCGGCCAGCCCAATGGCGCTTGCGGACGGTACGGTAGCCAGCACAACGGCAAACAGCGTCAGGATCAGGCAGATCCCCCATTGAAGGAGCAGCAGAATAAAGTTTAAGACCGTGCGGGGCGTGATCTGTACAGGCGGTCTCTGCGGCTGCGGCTGAACGGCGGCCCGGACCGGAGCAGTTGTTCCGGCGGGCTGGCTGACACCGGCCGGCACTCCGCCCTGGGAGGTGAAGGTGCGTTCCGTCTTTTCGTATTTGATCTTAACCTCTGAGCTTTGCTGGGAATAGCCGCTGCTTAGGGGCTGGGCGGAGGTTGTAGCTCCTGGCTGCACCTGGGACGGCGCAGCAGCAGCCACCTTTATGGGCGCTCCGCAGCTGACGCAGAACATAACATCCCCCGGATTCTCCATCTTGCAGTAGTCACAGACTCTGCCCGGAGCTTTAGCCGCGGCAGGACTCCCGCTTCGCGGGCGGAATACATAACCGCAGTGGGGACAATCCTCCGCCTTGTCGGAGACAGGCATGTGGCATTCAGGGCATAAATTTAACATGATATTCCTCCATTTTCATGTGTACTTAACTACTACCCAGAATACCATAATCTGCCACGAAAGTAAACCGGCGGGGGGAGTCTTCGCAGGCAAGGATAAAAGGAAAAATATAGCGGGCTACTGGTTGCACCGGTAGCCCGCTTCTGATATACCATGTATGAATGGGGGTGGTGGAAAGCCCTCCCTCCCTTGTTCTTTTCCGTCCCGGTATGGGACTTTTTTATGCCGTTTTCTTTTTAAATTCTTCGAAGTCTTTTCTTAGATCTTGAATCATCTGAAGGAGAATAGCTGTATTGTTATTTTCCAGTTTGTCGATTTTATAATACTGTTTTAACTCCTCCATGTTCTTTTTTAAGATCTCTATTTCCTTTGCGAAATATCCCTGGGTTCTTACCATTTCATCCAACAGCAGTTTTTCAGTTTTTTCCGCACTGGACTCAATCTGTTTTTCAGTTTTTTTCGCACTGGACTCAATCAGTGCTGCAATTGCCTGTAAATCTTTTTCATCTAACATCCTTAATACCTCCGATTTGTGTAGTGGTTAAAGTTGCTTGTCCTTCCTTAACTCTTCATTTTGTATTTTCCTCAATGTATTCTGACTTAATATTCCTGTAGTTTTGGCTACATACATATTTATTCCAGCTCTCTCTAATGCATCGCCGACATTTATTTTATATTTTAGCATGATCTCTCATCACCACTTTATTTTATATATCTATAGTAATCGATTGTATCCCAAAAGTCAATTTTGGATATCACTAAAAAAAGTTATAAAAGCATTCACAAATAACTTGTTTAAACAAACGGAATCCCCTTAAAATAAGGGGCTTAAGAAAACTTTAATATTCCTTTATGAAATGTTAGATATTTTATAGATGAAATGTTTAACAAACTCCCTTATAATAATGAACAGGTGAACACAGTTTGTTCATAAATCTTGTAATTACAGGATGGTTATGATATAACTGTATTAATTCGATTAATACAGATGATAGGAGAAAACAGGAGGTTTGTATGGAAAGCGAAAAAGATATGATGGATCTGGCAGAGTCGGAGCTGATCGACCGTCAGGTGGAGGAGATCATGACCAGCGCTGAGGAGGACGGCGAAGAAGGCGGCAAAAAAAAGAAGAAAAAGAGTACTGCTGCTGATGAGACTAAGCTTTCAGAGAAACAAAAAGCAACTAAAGAATTGAATGAACATTCTTGGGTAGAAGAAGCGGGAAAACATCCCTTACCGTATGCGGTTGTGGCGGCAGTGGCAGTGGTGGCAGTGGCAGCTTCAAAATGCGGCGGAGGAGGCCAGAAAGAGATGGCTCCCATGGTGGCTGTGATGCCTCTGGCTAAGCAGCATATTCAGGAGAAACTGACAGTCAGCGGGCCTGTATCAGGCACGGACAGTGTGGACGTGGTGTCCAATATCCATGCGGAGATCACGGTCATGAACGTCAAGGAAGGCGATGACGTGACCAACGGGCAGGTGCTGGCGGTGATAGACAGTTCGGATCTGGAGCGTGAAGTGCAGATCGCGCAGAACGCTTACGACCTGGCGGTCATCAATAAACAGGAGAAGGATAAGACCGAGGCCCTGGGATATGAGAAGGCAGTCCAGGACTTAAAGAAGGCCCAGGCGGACCACGCCCGCAGCAGCGCCCTCTATGGGGCCGGAGACATTTCCCAGGTGGAGATGGAACAGGCGGCGTCCGCGCTGAATGATGCCAAGCGCGCGGTGGAGGGATACACCGTGGAAAATGGGCGTGGCAAGGCCGATGCTTCCTACGATATCGCCATTAAAAATGCCGCATTTGATCTGGAGAAGAAGAAAGAAAATCTGGAAAATGCGGAGATCAAGAGCACAATCGACGGAACCGTGGTCCGCGTCAATTCCAAGGTGGGACAGTTTGCGGATAAGGTGGAGGACGATAAGCCCATCTTCAGCATCGAGAAGCTGGACCAGTTGGAAATGGAAATAAAAGTAAGTGAATATTCCATCGGCAAGATCAAAGTGGGACAGAAAGCAGTGATCAGCGCCGATATTCTGGACGGCGGGACAGTGGACGGAGAGATCATCAAGATATCCCCCACCGGTGAGGAAAAAGGCGGCGGCTCCTCGGAGCGCGTAATTCCAACCACCATCCGCATTGACGGACAGGATACCAAGCTGATCGCGGGAATCACAGCAAAAGCAGAGATCCTGATCAGAGAGTCTGAGGACGCCTTTGTTGTTCCCACTTCAGCCCTGTTTTACGATGGAGACACCTCATACATAGCAGTAGTTGAAGAATTGAAGATCCGCCGGATTCCCGTAACCATGGGTGTGGACGGGGATGTGATGGTGGAGGTGATTCCTGCGGACGGCACTGAGCTGACGGAGGGCATGCAGATTGTCACCAATCCCAACCCGCAGCTGCTGGACGGCATGGCTGTAATGGTCATGTCCCAGAAGTAGGAGGCCATATGAAGACTTTGAACAAAGCGTCAGGGCTGCTGCGTTTCCTGCCCAGGAGAGCGCAGTTGGTCCAGGAGTCGGCGGAGGGGGAACCCCTGCTGCGTTTGGAAAATCTTGTAAAAATATACGACACCGGCGCCATCAAGGTGCTGGGGCTTAAAAAAATCAACCTCACCATAGACCGCGGTGAATTTGTGGCAATCATGGGTCACTCCGGTTCGGGCAAGTCCACGCTGATGAACATCCTGGGCTGTCTGGACCGCCCAACCCTGGGGCATTACTACCTGGACGGGCAGGACACTGCGGCTATGACGCCGGATCAGCTGTCGGACATCCGCAACCGCAAGATCGGTTTCGTGTTCCAGTCCTTCAATCTGATCTCCCGGACCTCTGCCCTGAAAAATGTGGAGCTGCCCATGACCTACGCCAAACGACCCAAGGCCCAGCGTCTGGAGCGCGCCAAAGAACTGCTGGAGCGGGTGGGCCTGGGAGACCGTCTGGGCCATATGCCCAACGAGATGTCGGGCGGACAGCGCCAGAGGGTGGCCATAGCCAGGGCGCTGGCCAACGAGCCGCCTCTGATCCTGGCAGACGAACCCACCGGCAATCTGGATACAGCCTCCTCCATTGAGATCATGGAGCTGTTTCGGGAGCTGCACAGGGAGGGGGCCACGGTGGTGGTGGTAACCCATGAGGAGGATATAGCGTCCTTTACGGACCGGATTATACGGTTTGGGGACGGTCAGCTGATCAGTGATATTGTGAATACACATAATGAGGGAGAGGAGGAGACGCCATGCTCTTAGAAAATATGAAGATGGCATTTTCCGCCATCCGCGCCAATAAGATGCGTTCAGCCCTGACCATGCTGGGCATCATCATCGGCATCGGCTCCGTTATCTCCATCGTTTCCATCGGCGATACCATGAGGAGCATGTTCTCCGACATGTACAAGGATGTGGGAATTACCCAGGCCTATCTTTCCATTGGCTACTGGGTGGACGACACACGGCAGACCGATTATTTTACCTTGGATGAGATGGAGCGGGCCAGATCGGCATTTGAAGATCAGATCGCATACATAGACGCCAACTCGTACGCAAGTGCGGACGCTGAATATAAGCGGACAAAGGTAAAGTTCGATTACCAGGGCATCGATTACAATTATCAGGATGTTCAGCCGGTCAACGTGGTGTACGGCCGCTACCTCAATGAGGGGGATGTGCTGGGACGGAAGAAAAATGTGGTGATGGATACCAAGAGCGCCGTGAAGCTGTTCGGCGTGGAGAACGCGGTGGGCAAGAGCTTCAGAACCACCATCTATGGGTCCACCGATGAATACACGGTGGTGGGCGTCTACAGGAAGGATATCAATGCCCTTCAGGCCCTGATGATGGGCGGCGGCGAGTCGGGCAACGGCTCCGCGCTGATCCCCTACACCATTTTGACCTGGCCCAATGACTATTTTTACCAGCTGCATGTGTATGCCAAGGATGACGTGAACCTGAACGAATTCTTCGACCAGTTCAAGGCCTACGGGGCGAAAATGCACGGCAGGGAGCCGGAAGATATGCGGATATACACGGCCATGGAGGAAATGATGTCCGTAGATACCATGATGGGCGGAATGTCCATGGCAGTGGGAGGCATTGCAGCCATCTCCCTGCTGGTAGGCGGCATCGGAATCATGAACATTATGCTGGTGTCCGTGACAGAGCGGACAAGGGAGATCGGTATCCGGAAGGCCCTGGGAGCCAGGACCAGAGACGTGCTGATCCAGTTTTTGACAGAGTCGGCCATATTGTCGGCCTGCGGAGGCATCATCGGCGTGCTGATCGGTGTGGGTCTGGTATCCCTGGGAGGCGCGGCCCTTGGGATGGGGGTGGTGATTAAGCCCACCATCATCATTGTCGCCGTATCCTTCTCCGCCGTAGTGGGTATTTTCTTCGGACTGTATCCGGCTTCCAAGGCGGCCAAGGCGGACCCCATCGATGCACTGCGTTATGAGTAGGAGGAATACCTGATGAAGAACAGAGACAACAGAATACACGGACGGCATTTGACGTCCCGGCTGGCTGGGGCGCTGGCTGCGGGAATGGTGGCTGCGGCTGCATTTCCGGGGAGCGCGCTGGCGGGAAGCCCGGAATTTGCGTATACCCAGGAGAAATGGGCTGCCCTGCGGGACAATGTGCTGGATTACGGGGAGCTGGCGGATCTGGTTCACGAGTACAATCCCACTGTGGTGAACAACCGGATCGCATACGATGATTACAGGGGCAAGGACAATGACAAGTACAAGAACGACTACGAGGATCTGGTACAGGACCTGTATGATGCCAGTGACTCGGCTCTGGACAATGTGGACGACGACCAGCCGGGATACGCAGGCGCTTTGGCCGCCTCCGTGACGACCAGAATCCAGGCGGAGCGGATGCAGGAGACTGCTGACGCAGAGAATACAGACGGCAATATTAAGAAACTGGAATATGACAGCCAGGAAGCCAAGCTGGTGCAGGCCGCCCAGATGAAGATGAATCAATACTGGCAGAAGGTGAAGGAGCGCCGGAGCCTGGAGGCCGGCCTGGAGCTGGCCCAGGCAAAGCATCAGTCCGCCGCGGTCCGGGCCTCACAGGGCCAGGAGACTCAGGCCAGGGTGCTGGAAGCCCAGGAGGCGGTGGAGACGGCCCAGGCGGCCATCCAGACCGCCGACCAGCAGATTTCCACCCTGCGCAGCGAGCTGTGTGTGATGACAGGCTGGAGCTATGACGCCATACCAGAGATCGGGGAGATCCCGGCAGTGCGCACAGTGGATATAGGCGCTATAGACCTGGCGGCCGACAAACAGAAAGCCCTGGACCAGAACCTGATGCTGCAGGCCGGTGTGCGCCGCCAGGTGAACACCAACTACGGCACGGCCCAGAGGAAGGCCCTGGATGTCAATGTCAATGAAGCCAGGCAGAAGATCCAGGCTGATGTGGAGAACCGGTACCAGCTGCTGAGGCAGGCCCAGTCTGATCAGGATCAGGCGGCGGCCCAGCTGGCTCTGGAGCAGCAGAACGCCCAGGCGGCAAAACGCAAGCTGGACAACGGAACCATCAAACGGAACGAGTACCTGGAAGCACAGAGCAGTCTGGCCATGAAGGAAGCAGCCGAGCAGGTCAGCGCACTGAAGCTGACCCAGGCGCTGGAGGATTACCAATGGGCCGTGGGCGGCCTGGCAGACACAGGCAGTCTGTAGGCCGGAAACTGAAGATACAGGAAGGCTGCGGGACTATCAGGATTGAGGGATCAGAATGAAGGATGGATACAGGATTAGAATAAAGGGTAAAAAGATGGTCTCAGGTCTTGTGGCGGCAGCGCTTCTGATGTCAGGGACGGCGGCATTTCCGGCGGGGGCGCAGACCGCGGAGACCCCGGTGATAGAGTACGCCGCCCTGGTGGAGCTGGTCAAGGGGTCCAATCCCCAGGTACAGGCCAAGCGGGCGGATCTGGACAGATGGCTGGATGCATATCAGCAGGCCAGGGACGAAATCATGAGCAACCGGGATAACCTGCGGGATGATGCCAAGGAGCTGAAGGACAACGGTGATGCAGAGGGCGCCAGGCATTACCAGGACCAGGCCAAGATGTTAAAGGACTCCGCGGACCAGCTGGATAAGCAGATCCGCTCCCTGAACAGCGCATCGAACACCATGGAGATCCGGCTGGCCGAGGACACGGCGGCCATGTCCGCCCAGGATGTGATGACCACCTGGAACAGCTTAAAACTGGACCTGGACAGCGCCCGGGCCAAGCTGGAGGCGGCGGCCTATAAAAAGGATCTGGCCCAGCGCCAGCTGGGGCTGGGCATGGGGACCCAGGCTGATGTAAACCAGCTGGAGGATGCGCGGCAGGAGGCGGAGAACAAGGTCCAGTCCCTGGAAGGGGAGATGGGCCAGCTGAAGCGGGAACTGTGCATGCTGACCGGCTATGAAGCAGGGGCTCAGGTGGAGATCGGCGGCCTTCCCGCGCCGGAGACAGAGCGGGCGGCAGGTCTGGACCTGGAAGCGGATAAAAAGACGGCCTGGGGCAACAGCTATGAACTGCGCCAGCAGCGCCACAGCGGGTTCTCAGGTACCAACAAGGAGCGTCACAGCAGGGACCGGTCCATTGAAGATGCGGAGCAGAACATGTACACCAGCCTCACCGCCCTGTACCAGCAGGTGCAGACCGCCCGTACCACTTGCCAGGCCGCAGAATCGGCATATGCAGCGGCCCAGCTGGACTGGAAGGCAGCCCAGCACAAGATGGATCTAGGATCCATGAACAGGGAAGATTATCTGAATGCACAGGCGCAGTACATGGAGGTCCGCGCAAAAAGCGGCCAGGCGGAGATCGGTCTGCTGGGAGCTATGCAGCGGTATGACTGGGCCGTGAAAGGGTTGATATTGGATTAAGGACAGCAGGGAGTATGCCGCAGCGGCGTACTCCTGTTTTGGATCAGGTGGTGATGTAAATGAAGATAGAGACAGAGCGTTGTGTTGTCAGGCCCTTTGAACAGAGGGATTTGGATGCCTTTATGATATACAGGAATGACTTGGAGTGGATGAAATACCAGGGATTTAAGGGGCTGGCAAGGACTGAATACGAAGAGGCCCTCTTGGGGCCGCAAGCTCTGGACAATGGCGTGCAGCTTGCCGTTGTATGCAGGAGGTCAAATGCATTATTGGGGGACCTGTATGTGAAGCAGGAGGGGGATACATACTGGATCGGATACACAATTGCCCCGGAAAACGCCCGTAAGGGATATGCAAGTGAGGCGGTTCAGGCATTGATCAGTTTTTTGGCTGCTAAGGGGGGCGGGGGCATACTGGCTGGGGCCCGGAATGGCAATTCGGCTTCTGAGGCCCTGTTGCGTAAGCTTGGCTTTTCGTTTCAGGGGGAGGCTGACGGTGAGCAAATATTCAGACTTGATTTGGCTAGAAAGGAACGTGAAATATGAGAAGGAATCAATTGGCATGGGTGATTTTGGTTCTGGCAATTGTGCTGGGCGCGGCAGGCTGCCGGAGGAAGGAACAGACGGCAGAACAGGCAGTTGCGTATATACCAGAGGAAGTGGGGTCTGCGGACGTCAGCTTTTACTCCTGCGGCGGCGAGAAGGACTTCACTGTCCAGGGGGCGGAGCTGGAAACACTTCGGAGGTGGACGGCCGAGCTGCGGCTGGAACGCCGAACCTTTGAAACAGGCGAAACACCGTCCGACCGCGATGGGGGCGAGGTGTACTGCGTGGATCTGGGAGACAGCTATATGGGATTTTCTTATTATATGGGCGGAGAGGATGAGAATTACATATTGCTGGGAAAAGAGTGGTATAAGACGGTCAATGGTGGTAATCCCTTCAAGGGTATGGGGCAGGAGGAAACCAGCGGGGAACCAGGAGCAGAATCCATAACGGCGGACAGAATTCCCATGATAATGGCAGAAGGGGAGCTGTATCTGGATATGGGACGGCCGATGCCGGTTGAAATAGCCCCCTCGGCAGTCATAGGTACTGTCACCTCCAACGTCCGGCCCTCGGATATTCCCGCTGAAAACGGACAGAGCAATTTTGACTGCATTGGGGCACAATACGCCAGGTATGAGGATGGGATCGCCGTGAAGCTGGATCATGAGTGGTGGTATTTCCAAAAAGAGGAAATGCTCGGCATTAAACTGGAGGTGCCAGATGCATCGCCCGCAGGCCTGACCCTGGTGTGCATTCAGTCTGGCGGACGGCCCACAGGGAAACTTTTTACCGGCAGCTATTACTGGCTTGAAAAGGAGACAGATGGCCGGTGGGCAGAGGTGGAGATGAAGCTGCCGGAGGAAACTGTGGGATGGACCGATGAGGCGTGGAATATTGAGATGGACGGCAGAACGGTATGGGAGGTTGACTGGGAATGGCTGTATGGGCAGCTGGAGCCAGGAAACTACCGGATTGGCAAGAAGATCAATGATTTCCGGGGGGCTGGGGATTATGATAAGTATGATTATTATGGGGGGTTCTCTGTGGAGGGGATATAATCGGAATGGTTAATCCTTTGCGTATTACCATATACAATAAAGGGGCTGTGAAAAAAATGGAGTCGATTTAACTTCATTTTTTCACGGCCTTTTTCTTTTATTGGGATAGGGACAGAATAAGCATAGGATAATTGCATATTCCCAGTTTTTTGGAGTTGGGGGAAATGGGGAGTTAGGCGCGAATGGTTGCGCGGACGGAGTGCTATGATGCATCCGTTTGTGAGAGCCATGGGAGACGGGCAGAACGGCCCAAGGGAACGGGCTCAAAGTTTGGAACGGGGATGGATCTAAAGGGCAAGGGGCACAGAATGAAAGGCACCGGCTTAGTAACCTTCTTGCTATAGCCGTTCGGTAGCTGGGCGCCTGAAAATCGGCTGGAGAAGAAGCCGATTTTCTCCTCCCATTCTGTACCCCTTGCCCTTAAGATCCATCGACCGCCCCAAAATATCGCCCATTCCCTTGGGCCGTTCCGCCCGCCTCCCATGGCTCTCACC